>CANROI010000152.1 GCA_947632165.1 uncultured Clostridia bacterium | reverse complement strand
TCGTCCCCTCTCCAGGTCATGTAGTCTTTGCCGTTATCCGCCAGCATGTTCTCGGTGGGATATGCGCCGTTGTACTCCGCGCCGTTCGTTCTGGGATATGCCCAGCTCACGGCGGACATCGGCCAGGAGATGTTCACTGCCGTACCCGAGTTATAGTACTCGAGCGCGAGCTGCGTGTTCATGGCGGACATGATCGCCTTGCGGAGCTCGAGCTGCTTCACCTTGCTCGCGTTGATGCCGATATAGCCGTAGCCGAGCTGCCAGGTGGAGACGGACGCAACGCCCTTGCCCGAAAGATCGTTGATCTCCCGCGAGTTCTCCTTCGTGAACTGAGGGGTGACGAAGTGGACCTGTCCGGACTTGAGCGAGGAGAGCGCGTTGGAAGTGGAAGTGACCATGTACTGCATCTTATCGATCTTGGGCTTACCCATCCTGAAGTTCTCGTTCGCTCTGTAGTATACGATACTGTTCTCGAAGAAGGCTTCTCCGGTGGGGAGATCCTTCGTATTGTTCCGGTCGGTCGCGACATAGGGACCCGCGCCGACGGGCACTTTGTTCTTGCTGATGCCGTTTTCGGTATTGCCCTGCAGGATCTTGGTCTGGAAGTCGAAATCCGCCCATGCGACGCCGAATTTATTGGCTTCGATGTCCACGGTGAGATCCCAAGGGGTGTTCCCCTCCTTCGCGTTGTGCTCTTTTGCGGCCGCGCTCTTGAGGTCGGGATCGGAGTAGTAGTAATGAGGCGCGATGGTGAAACCGAAGTTCCAGATCGCCTTGGGGTCGACGCCGTTGATCGTGACGCGGAGCACGTCGTGCTTGCTCGTATCGGTGGGCGTGCCATCCGGGTTATGATCCTTCGCGATCTCGTAAGTCTTGCCGTGCACGGTCACCTGCTCCAGATCGGAAGTGTGGCCGAGCGATTCGATGCCCGAGATGTTCGGATAGCTGAGGCCGTCGCCCTCGAGTCTGCCGTGGAGGATGATGTCCTTTGCCTTTGCGGCGAAGTCGGTGCGCATCTGCGTACCCGTTGCCCAATAGCGGAGGACCTGATTGAATGCGGTCTGGACGACTGCACGATAGACATAGCTGATCGCATCCGCCTGCGTCTTGACGTTGTTGTAGTTGTAGTTCAGATTGGCGCGCTTGATCTGGCTCTTATCGGGCGCCTGTCCCTCTTCCTGCGGGTACTCGAGCTCGACATAGCCCTCTGCGAACATGAAGGAGACGATCTCGTCGAACCCGGTCGCGACCTGGGAGTTCGAATAGTAGACGGGCGCGGACTTATAGGGCTCCTCGGTGTAGGAATCCTTTGCGCCGCGGTAGTCGGATTCGAGCTCTTCGCGGAACCGCGTCAGCGTGTCGTGATAGTCGGTGAGCAGCTGCTCCTGCGCAAGCCCGATCGCATTATCCTCGGCGGGATCGACGCCGATCGCCTCGTAGTAGCCGGCGCTGGGCTCATGGAGCTTGATCGCCTCTTCCATATCGCTCTCGGTCGCCGAGTAGTTGCCGGGGGAGCCGGCGACCTGACCGGTGCTCTCGAAGAGCTGGATGAGCTCGTTCGCTCTGTTCTGCGCCATGCGGTTGGCGTCGATGGTGAGGTTATCTTCGCCCTCTTCGGAATCGGAGAGATACTGCTGCTGGCGATAGGTCTGCAGACCGACGATATCCGTCGAATACATTGTGGTCGAACCCGTGTAAGCGGGATCGAGGTAGACGTACATATTGAAGAGGATATCGTTCATCGTGAGCGGATGCACGCCGTCCGAAAACTTGATGCCGTTTTTGATGACAAAGTAGTATTCGGTGGTGTCGTTTGCGCCCGGTTTGATCTCATAATCGAGAACGGCGGTGGGCTCATCCTCGCCGCATGCGATCTCTCCGTCCGTGTCGGTGGAGAGCATGGAGATCTGCGTCTGCCCGACGACGTCCATATCCGTACCTGCGGTCGCGTAGAAGGGATTGTAGAGTCCGTTGAGTTCTTCGGTCATGATGACAAGCGCGTCCTTGTTGTCGGGAATATCGCCGCCGCAACCGGAAAGCGCGCTCAAGCCCAACGTCGCGCCCAACACGAGCGCTCCTGCTTGTAACACCTTTTTCTGCATGTTCATGTTCATTCTCCTTATTCTATATTTTCGTAAATTTTTAACTGATTGTGACCAATCCCGTGGCGGGATCGGTTTCGAGGTGATGTCCGGCCTCCGACCGCACCGAAATATCGGCGAAGGAGATGCCGCCCGTCACGAGATTGCCCGTCAGAAGCCCGACGTCATAGTAGTGGGCGATATCGCCGTATGTGCCCGTATCGGGATCGAAGGGGCGCGGCAGATAGACATCTTTGCCGATCACGAGCTCGCCCGAGACCTTGACGTTTTTGATCGTCGCCTCCGACGAGAGTTCGCCCGCAAAGAGCCCGAACATGGAGCTGCGGTTTCTGTCGTTGGAGCCGTACTCGAGGCGGTAAGTCACGTTCGAGAAGGTGATATCCTCGAAGCTCGCCGCGCTGCCGATCACGCCGAACAGCCCGCCGCGCGTATCTGCGATGTCCTTCTGGGTGACCGTGATGTTGGAGAGCGTGACGCCCTTGCCGCGGAACATTCCCGAATAGGTGCCCCGTGAAAACGTCTCCGGCCACTCCTTGCCCGCAAAGTCGATATCTGAGAAGAACTCGTAGCTGTGGCGCTCCCCGGCGTTCGCAAAGAACTGCTCCGCCGTGTGGATGTGATACCAGATGCCCTCGTCCCACTTCGCATAGTATTTTACGAGCCCGCCCGTGCAGGTCGCCGTCTCGGAATCCCATTCGCCGCGGTTGACGATCGAAGTCACCTCCTCCGTCATCTCCGGATCGGAATAGGTCGAGACCAGCGTGGCGTTGACGAGATCGGACGGCTTGGGAAATTCTCCGTACTCGAGCGCGCCCGTTTCCTCGTCCCATTTGGGAACGGCGATCTCGCCGAGCGTATCGGAGAGGTTCGGGTTGTACGACTTGGAGGCATACACCTCCCAGGACGTCTCCCCTTCCTCGTTCTCCGTCTCGCCGTAGATCTCATAGGTGTATTCGGGCACCCAGGCGGCATACAGCGTAAACGTGTACTCGCCCGGCGTATAAGTGTAATCGTCGAGCTGGAACTCGTCCGTTTCAAAATCCCACTTCCCGGAATAGGTATAGCCCTGCGTCCGTCCGTTCTCGGAGACGAGCTCCTTGAGCTCTTCGCCGTTATCGCCGTAGACGACGTTGCCGGCGCTGTCGTATCTGGTCTGCTCGATGTTGCAGACGCTCCCGAACTCGTCGAGGGGGGCGCCGCTCTCGTCGGTGCGCAGCTCGCGCGTTTGATACCAACCCGCAAGGAAATACCCGTCGCGGCTGACGGCTACCCTGTTCCTGTCAACCCGCCGCTCGTCGTCCGGCGCGAGGAGTTTGACGCCCCTCTGCACGTCTTCGAGCTGATAGCGGTCGACGAGCACGGTATCCGGTTTGGACCAGACGATCCCGCCGTTGACGTCGTAGCGGATGGAAACGACAAAGCCATCGTCGACATAGGACTGATACCAATCGCTGCCGCTGCATGCGGCAAGGGTCATCGTCCCCGCACAGAGGGCGGCAAGCCCAATGATGATCTTCGTTCTCTTTTTCATAGTTTAT
>CANROI010000151.1 GCA_947632165.1 uncultured Clostridia bacterium | reverse complement strand
GCCTCCCCTATAAGATACACGATGCGGAAAATTTTGTCAAGCCTTTTACAAGAAAAAGCCCCGCGCTTCCGCGGGGCTACAGAACTGCGATTGCCGGGATCAGGCGTTGGTAACAAGAAGGCACTGCTCTTGATCGACTTCGTCCAACTCACTGAGATCATAGGATTTTAACCGGAATTTTTTCCCATGAGAAACATAGGACTCGTTATACTCCATCAGCCGCATTACTTCCTGATTAAATTCCATTAAATAGGCGTCGTTTTCCAGATCTCCGATTGGAAACTCCGATACAAAATGGCCGCCCTTGAGGTTTCTCTCGCTCGGTTTGATTTCTACATGGCATGCTTTGAGCGACCGTTTGCTCCCTTCCCGAGGGGCGTCGAACGGAATGCGGGAGTCGGGATACAGGACTAGAGGGATCGCTTCAATAAACCTCTTAATGTCTTCGTCGTCGCAATGTTCCTGCCAATACGAACCGTTGATGATGATACGATCGTTTCTTTCTTCCGGGAAAGAACAGAGCGAAACCGAGCAAGAAATATGCGGAAACCATGACAGCGGAAAGAAGTCGAACCAACCGAAGTCGTTCACTTTGGAGATAATGCCGGCTATAATCAGGAGCGCCAGCACGGCCCCGATAATCGACAGGATCCAAACGGGGAACAACAGAATGAGGACCTGCAGAAGGTAGCTCGCGATCAAGGCGATCCCCTGAGCGATGAAACTTGCGAACGGCTCGTTGAGATTGAAATATAAGATAAATGAAAAAATGTTGAATATGACGGAAAACGGCAGAAAGGCATTTCGAAATGCTCCGGCTGCAGTCATCTCGGTACCTCGCAGAATGTTATACGAGGAACCGCCCGCAAAAAAACCGAAAAACAGCGACAGCACGACCCCGATCACTGTGAACAGGACCTTTTTGGAATCGCTATCCCGATAATATTCCAGCCCCAAGTAATAAAATCCCGTCGCGAAGAAACAGCCAAATGTATGCATTAACAAGTTGGCAATTTCCTGTTTTTCATACTCCGAAGAAAGCGAAAGAGCGGCAACCATCGAGCATAAGGCCGCCACAAGAAATACGGCATATATGGGTAGCATGAAATTCCGCTTTTTCTTTCTCGTAAACCCGAATTCCATCTCTGCATCCTCCGGGATTATTTCACACTGTACATGAGGTCCGTGTAGGAGGGATAGGGCCAATAGTCGGAGGAGGTGAGCTTCTCCATGCCGTCCGCAAGCGTGCGGACGGCGTCCATATCGGGCACGATGATGTGCGCCATCTTCTGCGAAGCGGGGCCCTCGCCCTGCGGCATCTCGGAAAGGTCTTTCTCGAGCTTTTCGACCGCGGCGGCGAACGCGTCGTTCATCGTGGAGAGTTTCTCCGCGAGCGCGGTGTCGGCATGGCAGGCGAGCTTGGCGCTTACGCCCTTCTTCGCGGCGATCACCGAGCAGAGCTCCGCGATATAGCCGTTCACGGCGGGGTAGATGTCCTGTTTGGCCATCTCGATCATCGTGAGCGCCTCGATGTTGATGGTCTTGATGTAGTTTTCGAGCTGGATGTTCGCGCGGGCGATGACCTCCCGCTCGGTATAGACGCCCTGATGGACGAACACGTCGATGTTCTCCCGTTTGAAGAACTCCGGCACGGCGTCGGCGGTCGTCTTGTTGTTGAGCAGTCCCCTCCTCTCCGCCTCCGGCTCCCAATCGGGACCGTAGCCGTTGTAGTTGAAGATGATGCGGTAATGCTTTTTGAGCAGACTGCCGGTGAGCTCCTTCACCGCCTTCCCGAAGTCCGTCGCCTTCGAGAGCGCGTCCACCGCGTCGGAGAACTCCTCCGCGACGATCGTGTTGAGCACGATGTTGGGGTCGGCGACGGAGGCCTGCGAGCCGAGCATGCGGAACTCGAACTTGTTCCCCGTGAACGCAAAGGGCGAGGTGCGGTTCCGGTCCGTGGTGTCGATCGGGAAAATGGGCGAGGAGGGCACGCCGATGGAGCCGGGCACGGCCTTCTTCGGGACATATTCCCTGCCCATGACGATGCTGTCTACGAGCGCGCCGAGCTGATCCCCGAGATAGACGGAGATGATCGCGGGCGGCGCCTCGTTCGCGCCGAGACGGTGATCGTTGCCCGCCGAAGCGACGGAGGCGCGCAGGATCCCCTGATATTTATCCACCGCCGCGATGACGCAGGCGAGGACGAGCATGAAGAGCGTATTGTTCTCGGGGTTCTCGCCCGGTTCGAGCAGATTGAGCCCCGTGTCCGTCGAAAGCGACCAATTATTGTGTTTGCCGGAGCCGTTGACGCCGTTGAAGGGCTTCTCGTGCAGGAGGCAGACGAGGTGATGGCGCTGCGCGACCTTCTTCATGAGCTCCATCGTGAGCTGATTGGCGTCCACGGCGACGTTCGTCGTCGTAAACACGGGCGCGAGCTCGTGTTGGGCGGGCGCGACTTCGTTGTGCTTGGTTTTGGCGAAGATCCCGTATTTCCAGAGCGTCTCGTCGAGATCGCGCATGAACTCGGAGATGCGGGGCTTCAGAACGCCGAAGTAGTGGTCCTCGAGCTCCTGCCCGCGGGAAGCGGACGCCCCGAAGAGGGTCCGCCCCGTGAGATAGAGATCCTTGCGGGCGAGATAGACCTCTTCGTCGATGAGGAAATATTCCTGCTCGGGCCCGACCGTGGTCGAGACCTTTCTGCACTCGATGCCGAAGAGCTTCAAAAGGCGCTTCGCCTGCGCGTCGAGCGCGGTCATGGATTTGAGGAGGGGCGCCTTCTTATCGAGCGTCTCGCCCGTATAGGAGACGAACACGGTCGGTATGTAGAGGGTCCCCTCCTTGACAAAGGCGGGAGAGGTGGGGTCCCATGCGGTGTAGCCGCGCGCCGCGGAGGTCGCGCGGGCGCCGCCCGTGGGGAAGGAGGAGGCGTCGGGCTCGCCCACGATGAGGGACTTGCCCGTCAGCTGCATGATGACCTTGTCGCCCGAGGGTTCGATGAAGCTGTCGTGCTTCTCTGCGGTCAGATTGGTGAGCGGCTGGAACCAATGCGTATAATGCGTGGCGCCCTTCGAAACCGCCCAATCCTTCATTGCGTTTGCCACGGCGCTCGCAATGTTCGAATCGAGAGGTTCCCCCTCGTCGATCGTCTTCCTGAGGGACTTATAGACCTCTTTCGGCAGCGAATTCTTCATCACTTCGTCGCCGAACACGTTGCTCCCGAACAGCTCGGTTACATTCATATCCTGCACTCCTTAATCTGGTAAATTCTCCTACATTATAAGATTTTCCGCCCCCGAAGTCAATCGTTTGACCCCCATTTCCGCTTATACCGGGTATAAGTACAGCTTATAGATCGGGATCCGGGCGGTTTTTCGGGGGTTTTGCCGCTCCCGTCTACAAGAGCAGCTTGCCCAACTTGTTCATCATGCCGCATTTGTGCTCGTTCAGGCTGTGGGTGTAGCGGCTGAGCGTGACGAGCGGATTCTTGTGCCCGAGCAGTTCGGAGAGCGTCTTGATGTCCATGCCGCATTCGAGGGCGCGGGTCGCAAAAGTGTGCCTGAGCGCATGAAATCCCCTGTGCGGAAGGTGCAGCCGCCGCAGAAGGCGCGTGAAACTGAGCTGATAGGCGCGCACCGAAAACTCTTTCCCCCGTTCGCTCACGACATAGGGCGAGCCGCTTTCCTTCTTCCACTCCTTGATCAGGGGCAGCAGCTGCCGCGGGATGGGGATCACGCGCTCGGAGGAGACCGTTTTGGGG
>CANROI010000150.1 GCA_947632165.1 uncultured Clostridia bacterium | reverse complement strand
GGGACGTTTTTTGAAAGACAGGTGACATACATGAAACATCAGAAAGTATTGGTACTCGATTTCGGCGGGCAGTATAACCAACTCATCGCACGCCGTGTGCGCGATCTCAAGGTCTACTGCGATCTGAAGCCCTGCGATATGAGCATTGAGGCGATCAAGGAGTATGATCCGATCGGGATCATCTTTACGGGCGGGCCAAACAGCGTCTACGACGAAAATTCTCCGCATATCGACAGTGGGATCTTGGAACTCGGGATCCCCGTTCTCGGGATCTGCTACGGCGCACAGCTCATCGCCTATACGCTCGGCGGGAAGGTGGAACACGCGTGCCGGAGCGAATACGGCAAGCGGGAAGTCACATTCGTAAAGCCGGGCAAGCTCTGCATGGGGATCCCGAAGACAAGCGTCTGCTGGATGAGCCATACCGATCTTGTTTCGGGAGTGCCCGCGGGGTTCGAGGTGCTTGCAACGACGGACAGCTGCCCCGTAACGGTGTTCGGAAATGAGGAGAAGGGCATCTTCGGCGTTCAATTCCATCCCGAAGTCGTTCATTCGGAATACGGCAACAAGCTGCTCGAGAATTTCCTGTATGAGATATGCGGTGCGCGCGGCGATTGGACGATGGGCGGATTTGTCGCCGAACAGATCGAAAAGATCAGGGAGACCGTAAAGGACGGGCGGGTGCTCTGCGCCATGTCGGGCGGCGTGGATTCCGCGGTCGCCGCGACGCTCGTGCACCGCGCCGTGGGCAACCGTCTGACTTGCGTCTTTGTCGATCATGGGCTCCTGCGCAAGTATGAGGCGGAGGAGGTCATGAAGGTATTCCGCGACGGGATGGGCATGAATCTCGTCAAAGCAGACGCCGGAGAGCGCGTTTTGGCGCGCCTGAAGGGGGTACGTTCCCCCGAGCGCAAGCGCAAGATCATCGGCGAGGAATTTATCCGCGTCTTTGAGGAGGAGGCGAAAAAACTCGGCACGATCGACTATCTCGTGCAGGGGACCATCTATCCGGACGTCATCGAGAGCGGAAAGGGCAAGAGCGCCGTCATCAAGTCTCATCACAACGTGGGCGGCCTTCCCGATGTGATTGATTTTAAGGGGCTCATCGAGCCGCTCAGGGATCTCTTCAAGGACGAAGTGCGCAAAGTGGGGACCGAACTCGGCCTTGCGGACGAGGTCGTCTGGCGTCAACCCTTCCCTGGCCCCGGGCTTGCCGTGCGCATCATGGGGAACGTGACGAAGGAAAAGCTGAAGACCTTGCGCGACGCAGATTATATCTTCCGCGAGGAGATCGCGAAGGCGGGCTTGAGCCGCGAGATCTGGCAATACTTTGCCGTCATTACCGACAGCAAGACGGTGGGGGTACAGGGGGACTTCAGAACTTACGAGAACGTGATCGCGCTCCGCGCCATCACGAGCGTAGACGCTATGACCGCCGATTGGGCGCGCATCCCGTATGAGGTGCTGGAGACCGTCTCGAACCGTATAACGAACGAGGTCAGGCACGCGAATCGTGTGGTCTATGACATCACGTCCAAACCTCCGGCAACCATCGAGTGGGAATAATCCCGCCCCGAACAGAAGCAATGAAAGACCTGTTTTTACTTGACCTTGACGACACGCTGCTCGATTTCGGGCGGGCGGAGGAGGCCAACCTCAAAAAGACGCTTACGGCATTCGGGATCACCGCCGGGCGGGAGTTTACGGAACGGTTTCATTCGATCAACGATGCGCTCTGGAAGGCGCTCGAGCGGGGTGAACTCGATCGGGAGACCCTGAAAGTGCTCCGCTTCGAAAAGAGTTTTGAAGAGTTCCGCATTGCGGCCGATCCCCGCGCCGTCGCACGCGCCTATTTCGACGGCTTCGGCGAAGTCTGCTTTCCCTTCGAGGGCGCGCTCGGATTTCTCGCTGCGCTGAAGGAGCGCGGCAGGATCTTCATCGTAACAAACGGCTCCAAATGCATACAGGAGGCGCATCTGCAGGCCGCGGGATTTTTGCCCTACATCGAGCGCACGTTTATCTCCGAGGAGATCGGGGCGAATAAGCCCTCTTTGGAATTTTCACGCTTCGTCGCGCAAAATATCGAAGGATTCTCCGCAGAGCATGCGGTCTGGATCGGGGATAGCCTCACCTCGGACGGCAAGAGCGCCGCCATCATGGGCGTGGATTTTATCCTGTTTGCCCCGCATGGGGCAGTGCCCGATGATCATGGGGTGGTCGCACAAACCTATCGGGAACTGCTTTCGCTGTTAAATTAGCCGCAGAGATGCCGGATTTTAATCTTGTTTGAAAAATTGTCGGTTATAGATCACCGAGGGATGAGCGGGGGCAAGCGCCTCCGCTTTTTTATGATATTCATACGCCTTCCGAACGTCCTTGATTGCATAATAGCAGCATGTCAACTCCAGCAGGGGAGTGATCCCGCGGCAGTTCGGATCCTCGAAATCCCCCTCAGCCGTATGGTCGCAGCATCGCAGAGCCGATTCATACCAAAAGATCGCTTCGCGCCACTTTCCGTCCTCCTTGAACAGCTTACCGATCGCGCAGAGGATAAATGCGCGCGGTTCCCCGTACAAAAAGCTGCGGAAGAGGGCAATATATGCCATTTTTTTGTCTTTTGCATAGTAATATGTCTGACATAGTATTCGGCAAGCCTCGATCTTATTGACATACCACCCGTCGTTTTCGAGAAATTCATTCAGGACTGCAATGGCTTCCATGTAGAGTTTGTTATAGTAAAGTTCCCGACCGTAGTAAAACAGATCCCTTCCGTGCAGGGGAGTTTCGGCTGCCCATTTCTGATAGATGTGCAGATTTCTTGCACCCTTCTGTTTATCGCTGCCGAGGTGAGATACGCGAAAATCGGATTGCAGGATCTTCCCGTGCGGGGCAATGCACTCATGAACTCTTCCGAGCCAGACCGGATTCGCTTCCCGGCGAAGAAACCGTTCCCGCATAAATGTGCAGGTCGGCCTTGCGCCTTCAAATGCCGTATCATAGGGGCACATGACGGCGTCCGGGCGCTCTTCTTCAAGCAGCCGTTTCAGTTTCGGGAAGAGCGCGGCGCTCTCCTTCGGGATCACGTCGTCTGCGTCGAGCCACATAAGATAATCCCCGTGCGCCCGATGAAAAGCAAAGTTTCGCGCTGCGGAAAAATCGTCCGTCCAGGGAAAATCGTATAGCTGCGCGCCGTATCGGGCGGCGATCTCTTTTGTGCGGTCGGAGGATCCGGTGTCGGCGATCGTGATCTCGTCCACAAGCCCTTTTACGCTTTCAAGGCAGCGTGGGAGTACTTTCTCCTCGTCCTTTACAATCATGCACAGGGAAATTTTCAAGAACCCGTCACCTCCTTCTTCTATTTACGATATGATGATAGTAGGGCGTTTTGTTCATTTTTAGACTGCAAAACGCCGTTTGAAGGAGGATCATGTATGTCTGAAAGACGTTTCCTTGTGTTGCTCCAATGTAATTGCGGTTGCGGTTGCGGAGGCTGCGGCACTTCTTACTATGTGCCTTCGTTTTCCGTCCGTCAATTCGGGACGGGCGGCGCTACGGGTGCTACGGGTCCCACCGGTCCTACGGGCGCTACGGGCGTGACCGGTCCCACGGGCGAAACCGGGCCTCAGGGCGAAGTCGGTCCCACGGGTCCCACGGGCGAAACCGGGCCTCAGGGCGAGATCGGCCCTACAGGCGCTACGGGGCTAGTAACACATGGGAAAACCGCGATCGGCGGGATGCAATAATAATCACCGAGACCTTGCGTTTACGGTGATTTTTTATGTCTCTTCGTGCGGCAT
>CANROI010000149.1 GCA_947632165.1 uncultured Clostridia bacterium | reverse complement strand
AGCGCACACAATTTGGCAAATCCTTTTGCCTTATTGTCCGATGAAACGAATGAGAGGACAAGCAAATAAAATCGATGAGGAGGCTTTCCTCACGAAATTTTTCCGTCAGGAAAAATTTGTGAACCTACTATGAAGTATCATATTATAACATACGGATGTCAGATGAACGTCCATGAATCGGAGAAGATCGCGGGGATTCTCCGCGGGGAAGGATACGGCGAAGAGAGTCCGCTCGAAGAGGCGGACATCATCGTGTTCAATACCTGCTGTATCCGGGAGAATGCCGAAAATCACGCGTTCGGCAACATCGGCGCGCTCAAAAAGCTCAAGCGCGAGAAGAAGGGGCTCCTCATCGCGGTCGGCGGCTGCATGACGCAGGAAGCGGGCAAGGCGGAGCTCCTGAGAAAGAAATTTCCCTTCGTCGACATCGTGTTCGGCACGCACAATCTCTCCGAACTCGGACGGCTCATCGAGAAAAAGCGGGCGCAGCGAAAGGCGGTCGTCTCCCTTCTCAACGAGCGGCAGGAGACCGAGGACGGGATCGAGCCCGTGCGGACGAGCTATCCCAACGCCTGGGTCAACATCACCTACGGCTGCAACAACTTCTGTTCCTATTGTATTGTGCCCTATGTGCGCGGCAGGGAGCGTTCGCGGCGGGCGGAGGACGTCTTGAGCGAGGTCCGCTCTCTCATAGAGGACGGCTATAAAGAGATCACCCTCCTCGGGCAGAACGTCAACTCTTATAACAGCGACGGCAGGGGCGGCATGTCCTTCCCAGAGCTTTTGGACGCCGTCGCCTCGATCGAGGGGAAGTTCCGCGTGCGGTTCATGACCTCCCACCCCAAGGATTTTTCGGAGGAGCTCGCCCGCGTGATCAAAAAGCACGACAAGATCTGCAATCTGCTGCATCTGCCCGCGCAGTCGGGTTCGAACAGGATCCTTCAGCTCATGAACAGGCGCTACACGCGCGAAAAATACCTCTCGGAGATCGGAATGCTGCGCGCGCTGATCCCTGATTGCCCCGTGACGACCGACCTCATCGTCGGATTCCCGACGGAGACGGAAGAGGAGTTCGAAGAGACGCTCTCCCTCGTGCGGGAGGCGAACTTCGCCTCGGCATTCACCTTTGTCTATTCTCCCCGTACGGGCACCCGCGCGGCGGAAATGGAGGGGCAGATCCCCGAAGAGGTCTCGAAAGAGCGCATCATGCGGCTCGTGGAGCAAGTGAACGAGAATACGCGCGCCCTCTCCGCAACCTTCGTCGGCAAGACGACGGAGATCCTCTGCGAGGACTACGACGACAAGAAGGGGCTCTATCTCGGGCGGAACGAAGCGGGGCGCATGGGCTATTTCAAATGCGATGAAAATCCGATCGGCGAATTTGTGACTCTGAAGGTGGAGCGCGCCAACGGCGTGTCGCTCTTCGGGGAACTGTGCCGGGGGGACGAATCTGAACGGTAAAAGGTTGTCTTATGTCTTTATCACCGATGATGGAATATTGGAAGACGGTCAAGGCGAAGTATCCCGATTGCATCGTCTTTTTCCGCCTGGGGGACTTCTATGAGATGTTCTTCGAGGACGCCGAAAAGGCCTCGAAGATGCTCGATCTCACCCTCACGGGCAGGGATTGCGGTTTGCCCGAGCGCGCGCCCATGTGCGGCGTTCCCTACCATGCCGCAGACGGCTACATCGCAAAACTCGTTGCGGCGGGGGAGCGCGTCGCCATCTGCGAACAGCTTTCCGATCCGAAGGCCTCCAAGGGAATGGTCGATCGGGACGTCATCCGCGTCGTCTCGGCGGGCACCGTCATAGAAGAGGGGCTTTTGGACGAGCGCAAGAATAATTTCATCGCCTGCGGCTGCAAGATGGGGGAACGCCTCGCCCTTGCTTGGGCGGACATCACGACGGGCGAGTTCTGCGTCTCCGACGTCGAAAATACGGAAAAACTGCTCTCCGCGCTCGTCAACCTGTCCGTTTCGGAGGTCATTTGCAACGAGGAACTGCTCTTCGCGACAAAGGACAGCCCCGAGCTCGAGCGGCATCTTTTGCCCCCGTTCTCCTGCTATCTGCCGTGGGCGTTCAAGAGCGCGCAGGCGGAAAAATGCCTCAAGGAACAGTTCTCCGTCGCCTCTTTGGAGGCATTGGGGCTGAAGGAGCATCCGATCGCCGCGATCGCCGCGGGCGCGCTGATCGCCTATCTCAACGAGACGCAGAAGCACGCCCTGAACAATCTCAACAAACTGCACGTCTCCTCGGAGGGACGGCACATGACCCTCGATCCCATCGCGGTGCGCAACCTCGAGCTCGTCAAAAACAGCGCCGAGGGGAAGCGGTACGGCTCTCTGCTGTGGCTGCTCGACAAGACCAAGACGGGCATGGGCGCGCGCAAACTTTCCTCGATGCTCCTGACCCCTCTGCTCGACAAGGGGGAGATCGACGAGCGGCTCGACGCCGTGGACGAACTCAGCCGCGCGACCGTCGTCCGCATGGGGCTTTCGGACATGCTCTCGGGCATGCGCGACATCGAGCGGCTCACGGGCAGGATCTCCAACGGCAATCTGCAGCCCCGCGACTGCGTGGCGCTCTCCAAGTCGCTCGCGGTCGTGCCGAACATCAAATTTCAGCTCTCCGGCTTCGGCTCCCGTCTCCTGCACGGGATCTCGGACGAGCTCGTCGACCCCAAGGAGATCTGCGCGCTGCTCGATTCGGCCTTCTCCGAGGACGCCGCTCTGCTCCGTGACGGCGGGTTCATCCGCCCCGGCTACAATGCCGAGCTCGACGAGCTACGGGAAGTCAAGGAAAACGGCAAGACCCTGCTCGCGGAGCTCGAGGCGCGCGAGCGCGAAAAGACGGGTATCCGCACCCTCAGGGTGGGGTATAACCGCGTGTTCGGCTATTACATCGAGGTCTCCAACTCCTTCAAGGCGCAGGTGCCATATTCCTATATCCGCAGGCAGACCCTCGCCGGCGGCGAACGGTACATCACGGAAGAGCTCAAGGAGCTTGAGGAGAAGATCCTCGGCAGCGACGAGAAGGCCGCCCGCATCGAGAGCTCGCTCTTTGAGGAGATCTTTGGGATCCTGACCCGCAACATCAGGCTTTTCCAGCAGATCTCCGGGGCGATCGCCCTGCTCGACTGCCTCAACTCCTTCGCGACCGTCGCCAAGGAGCGGAAGTATTGCCGGCCCGAGATCCGCGAAGAGGGCGCGCTCGTGATCGAAGAGGGGCGCCATCCCGTCGTGGAGGCGATCTCACGCGAGCGCTTCGTGCCCAACGACTGCATCCTCGACGGCGGGGAGAACCGCACGAGCATCATCACCGGCCCCAATATGGCGGGCAAGAGCACCTATTTGCGGCAGACCGCGCTCATCGTGTTGTTGGCGCACATCGGCTGTTTCGTCCCCGCCAAGCGGGCGATCGTCCCGCTGTGTGACCGCATTTTCACCCGCATCGGCGCGAGCGACAATCTCATCTTCGACCGGAGCACCTTCATGGTCGAAATGACGGAGGTCGCGAACATCCTGCGGAATGCGACCCAGAGGAGCCTTCTGATCCTCGACGAGGTCGGGCGCGGCACGAGCACCTACGACGGGCTCTCGATCGCGTGGGCGGTCATCGAATATCTCAACGAAAAAGTGCGTGCCAAGACCCTGTTTGCGACCCACTATCACGAGCTCACCGAGCTTGAGGGCAGGCTCGAAGGCGTGAAAAATTACAAGATCACGGCGCGCGAGGTAAACGGCACCATCGTCTTTTTGAGGAAGATCGTCCGCGGCGGCGCGTCCCGCTCCTTCGGCGTGGAGGT
>CANROI010000148.1 GCA_947632165.1 uncultured Clostridia bacterium | reverse complement strand
ACGAATACCTTCGACCTCGACGAGTATATGAAGTGCATTCTCTCGGGCTTTTTGCCCGTGGTCGAAAACGAAAAAGTGGAAGGACAGGACGCGAAGTTCGAGTTCGTCATGCTCGCCCTGCGTACGACGAAGGGGATCTCGGCAAAAAAATACCGCGCCGCCTTCGGCAGCGATTGGAAGGAGGACTTTGCGGAGCCCTACCGCAAGAATCTGCGGTATTTTGACGAAGAGGACGATGCGATTCGCATCAAGGAGGAGTACCTCTATGTGCAGAATCAGATCCTCATGGACTTCATAGAGCAGTGAGATAATAATCGGCCGCCGCGGGCACAGCCCGCGGCGGCTTACGGTTTACCAAAGTTGGTCCGGATCGAAGCCGAATACCTGTATGACTTCAAATGCGGAGCATCTTGCGATATCGTTGGAGGTGCAGACGGGACCGCCGTCCGAGTCGATATCATAGCCGAAGTATTCGAACGCCTGCCACACGAGATGGGAGCAGTGGGTGCGCTTCGGCGTCTCTCCCTGGTCTTTCGGAAAGAAGATCCCGGGGAAGAGGGAATAGGGGACGTTTGTAAGCCGCTCTTTTGCGACGCGGGCGATCTCGGCGCGCTGCTCCTTCGGCGTGTCTTTCAGCCGCAGGACGAGGAAATTCGTCGACATGCGGAACCAGAGCGTGCTCCCGGCCCCGCTCAGCGTGCCGGGTGCGACCGATTCGAGAATCGTTCCGTTCTTTTCGTCTATGACGATCGCCGCATGCCCGTTCCGCCAGCCGAAGGTATGACAGGAGGAGCTGACGAGCACATCCCCGTCTTCGAGCGGCGCGATGGGGGCGCAGAAGGCGGGGTCGAGGAAGACGTCGTGAGGCGTCGTGAAAGAGGCCATGAGGTGTTTGATCTCGCCCTTATAGAAGAGGGCGTCCTGAAATTCGTGCAGTGCGCTTCTGTCGCCGATCGCGTCGAGCGCGGGCTTCGAAAGCCCCGTCTGATGGTAGAGAAGATCGTAATCCGCCTCCGTCCAGCTCTCTTTTGCGAGCGTTTCCTCGAGCGGGACGCGCGCATAGGAGGGAACTGTCCGCGCCGTGCGGTCGACGAGCGCTTCCGCTATGCTGCAGAGCATGACGACGCGCAGAAGGCAGGCGACGAGCGCATATAAGATTGTGAGCGCCACCGCAGCGGGTCGGCGAAGTTTCTTCCGCATAGCGTCTCCTCTTATGTGGGAAATTATAGCCGATTTTCGGCGAAAAGTCAAGAGCTATTAAAGACATGGAGGAACTCAGCGTTTTTCCCGCCGCGCGAGCACCTCACCCGTCTCGCTGTCGAGCAGCAGGGAGATGATACCGCCCTGCCGGTCTACGATCCCGACGTAGTAGTAATTTTTGTCCCGCCGCAGAAGGCGCACATGGAACTCTCCGTGGAAGGCGCCGTCATAGGTCAGCTGCCCGATTGTCTCTTTCTCCGATTGGATCGCTTTTTCGAGCGCGTCCGCCGCGGTAAGGGTGTTTTCGTTCCGGACGCTCGTCGCCATGATGTCCTGCGACGTCTCGCCGCATACAATGCGGAGAGACACGGAATCGCGCGGAAATTCCGTCACGGTGCGGGAATAGTAGTAATCGCCGCTGACATTGCGGAACGACATATCTCCGCCGCGGGGAACGTCTTCGAGGAAGTAGACCTCGTATTCCGCGCCCGTAAGGGTCTTTTCGGCGAGCGTGACCTCTACGGTCTTTGTCCGCTCTCCCGCAACGCCGTCGAGTAGGAAAGGCTGTTCCCGCTCGAGGCAGGCAACGGTCAGGGTGAACTGTTCCGTTTCGGCGCAGAAGAGGTCGCTCCGCTCATCGGAGACATGCGCCGAATAGTCGTATTTTCCGCACGCCGAAAGCGCGGGAAGGAGCATGAGAAGCAAGCCGATACATAGGATGTGTTTTTTCATGCTCTACAGATATGAAAAAGCAGAACTTTTTATGCCTTTTCGATTGCTTTTTTCCCGCAGATGTGGTACAATATATGATAATTATCCAAAGTCGGGTTATCTGCCAATGAAAAAAATTATTTTGAAAACAGCATTGATCACCTTTGGGATATTGTTGATTTTGGGGGTGTCGGTGTTCGGCATCGTTTCTTTTTTCGCACCCGCTGCGATGATGAACTTCTTCGACTCTCTCGGCATGAAGAGCATCAGCGGCGACTATGCCTATCAGGAGTATCAGAACTCCGGCGATTTAGAGTATCTTGCGCGCGCGTTTGAGATCGCTGCCGACGCGGAGAACTACAAGGTTGCCGGCGAGCGGTTCGCCGAGCTTTACGGGACCAATCCGAGCGAGCGCGAGGCCTTTTATGCCTTCTGCGAAGAGATGAGAGACGAGGGGCATTCAACGCATCTGCCGAATGACCTTGCGGATTTCGACTACGGCTCCTATCTCTGCGGAAAGGCTTCCGTGGTGCGCTATCGGCTCTATTATACCGAAAAGAACGCCGAGGAACGGGACAGCCTGATCGCATTTGCGATCGGGGAGACACAGAGCGAATTTTCCGCCGATTCCCCCGTGATCGCGCTCTCTTTGGCCGTGGGGGATGCCCATGACGCCGAATTTTGCACCGAATTGCTCGCAAAGATCACGGCGGAGACGAGATTCGATACCGAGAACGAGAACTACATCGAAACAATACAATATCTGAAGGAGATGATTCCCGGAAATGAGTAAAATTGTCAAAGAAGGGCTGACATTCGACGACGTGCTTCTGATCCCGCAGGCGTCGGATGTACTTCCCGCACAGGTGGATCTGCACACCAAGCTGACCGACGAGCTCATCCTCAACCTGCCGATCATTTCGGCGGCAATGGATACCGTTACAGAAAACCGGCTCGCGATCGCCATGGCGCGTGAAGGCGGCATGGGCATTATTCACAAGAATATGTCCGTCGAAGAGCAGGCGAAGGAAGTAGACAAGGTAAAGCGCAGTGAACACGGCGTGATCACCGATCCCTTCTTCCTCGAGCCCCAGAACCTCGTGAAAGACGCCATCGCACTCATGGAGCGCTATCGCATCAGCGGCGTGCCGATCACGCGCGACGGGAAACTCGTCGGGATCCTCACGAACCGCGATCTCCGCTTCGAAACGAACTTCGATCAGCCGATCGAAGACGTGATGACCAAGGATCATCTTGTCACGGCGCCCGTCGGCACCTCCCTCGAAGAGGCGCAGAAGATCCTCGGCAAGCACCGTATCGAAAAACTTCCGATCGTGGACAGTAAGGGCTATCTCAAGGGGCTCATCACGATCAAGGATATCGAAAAGAGCATCCAATATCCCAACTCTGCGCGCGATAAGAACGGCAGACTGCTCGTCGGCGCCGCCGTCGGGACCGCAGCCAACACGATGGAGCGGGTCGCCGCCCTTGTCGAGGCAAAAGTGGATGTCGTCGCCGTCGACACGGCGCATGGGCATTCCCAAAAGGTCCTCGAGATGGTCTCGCGGATCAAGGCAAAATATCCGGATCTTCCGCTCATTGCGGGTAATGTGGCGACTGCCGCCGCGACCCGTGCGCTCATCGAGGCGGGCGCGGATATCGTGAAGGTCGGCATCGGCCCCGGATCGATCTGCACGACCCGTGTGGTCGCGGGGATCGGTGTTCCGCAGCTCACGGCCGTCATGGATTGCTCGGAAGAGGCGGACAAGCTCGGAAAGCGTGTGATCGCAGACGGCGGCATCAAGTACTCGGGAGACATCGTCAAGGCCCTCGCTGCGGGCGGCAGTGCGGTCATGATAGGCTCCATGCTCGCGGGCACGGCGGAAAGCCCGGGCGAGATCGAGCTCTATCAGGGCAGAAGCTTCAAGGTCTACAG
>CANROI010000147.1 GCA_947632165.1 uncultured Clostridia bacterium | reverse complement strand
GAACTCATCGCCCGCCTGAAGGAAGCCTATCGGAGGCCCTATCCGTTCCAAGAGAGCACCCTGTTGCCCGTCAAGAGTTCGGCGACGGCGCTCATGGCCAAAGAGGAGAAAGAGGAGGCGCGCCCCGCCATCGGGGGGCACGGCGGCACGGTGGACGAGGGGCTCGCCTACCATGCCTTCCTGCAACATGCCGACTTTGCCCGCTCCGCGGCCGAAAATCTCGCGCGGCTCGGGGAAGAGGGGCTCCTCGATGAAGCGGCGCTCGCGCTCCTCGACCCGGAAAAGCTCGAGCGCATCCTCGCCCTGCCATCGATCGCTTCGCTCAAGGGCAAGCGGCTCATGCGCGAACAGACCTTCCTCGTCTCTTTGCCCGCTTCCGAGGTCATGCCGGGCGTATCCGCGGCGGATGAAATCATTCTGCAGGGCGCGATCGACCTGCTCGCCGTGGATGAGGACGGATATCTGATCCTCGACTATAAATATTCCTCGCACGACGCCGCCCGTCTCAGGGCGGACTACGCGCCGCAGCTCCGGCTCTACCGCAAGGCGGTCGCGCGGGCGGCGGGGATTGACGAGCGGACCATCCGCGCCCGCATCGTCAACATCATGGGTCTCTTCGAAGTGGAAATGTGACCCGATCTCCGTCCATTCGACGGAATCAACGCAAAAAACAACCCCTCAAAGGGGTAATATCAAACGGGAGTATTGTCTTATGTCATTTTTTACCGCTTTTGTCGGAATTGTCGCCGGTCTTCCCGACCTGCTCGCCTTCGTGCTCTGCCCCGCGCTCGCGGCGGTCGCCGCGCTCCTGCTCGCGATCTTCCGCGCCGGGAAGGCGTATCCGCCCGTCGCAATCGGGCTGGGAGGCGTTGCTGCCTTCCTCATGTACTGCAACTTTGAGGACCCCTGGCTCATTGTGCCCTATTTGGGGCTCTACATCGCGCTCTGCGCACTGCTCGGCCTCCTGTTCCTGATCCCCTTCGGAAAGCGGGAGAAGAAGAACCGCGACGAGGAACTCTATGAGAAGTTCCGCTCTCCCATCGAGGAGGGCGAACCGGAGGAGGAGCCCGAGGACGGCGCGCTCTACGACGCGGGCGACTGCGGCATGCGGCTTCGGCACGCGAGTGAACTTTTAGAGGCGCTCGGCAAGTGCGAATTGGAGGCGGGCGACCGCCTCGAAGCGGATTCGCTCAGCCGCTCGCTCGACGCCTACCGCGACCGCGAACTCACGGCGGACGAGATGCGCGCGCTCAACGACTGCCTCGCCACCCTGCTCAAACTGACCGCAAAATACAAGCTCTGAAAAGCCGCAGGATCTACCAAAGGAGAAAGATATGAACATCATCGATTATGTGACGAAGTTCGGGGGCAAGCGCTTTTCCGAGCGTCCGCTCGGCGAGATCGACGGGCTCATTTTCACGGAGCTCTCCTATCTGAATTTTACGGGGCTTGTGGATATGACCCCGTCCACGATCACACTCGGTGAACTTGCCGTGAATGTCGACCGGCTCGTGAGCGATACCCTTCTGCCGCAGAACAACGTCAAGCTGCTCGACGTCATCCGCAGAAGCGAGCGGTTTGCGCCCGTCAGAGTCGGCTGCTTCCGCGAGGAGAACGACGAAAAGCGGGAGATGCGCTTCGCCGCCGTGACCTTCTATTTGCCCGACGGCGCCGAATTTGTCGCCTACCGCGGCACCGATATCACCCTCCTCGGCTGGAAAGAGGATTTCAACATGGCGTTCCGCCGGCATGTGCCCTCGCAGAAACTCGCCGTGGAATATCTCAAGCAGGTCGCCTCGAACGAGCGCTGCCCGCTCTACATCGGGGGGCACAGCAAGGGCGGCAATCTTGCCCTCTATGCCGCAGTCAACGCGGGCAAGCGCATCCAGCGCCGCACGGTCGCGGTATATAACTTCGACGGCCCCGGCTTCCATGAGAGCATCTTCGAACGGCCCGAATATCTCGCGGTCGCCGACCGCGTCTGCAAGGCCGTCCCGCACGATTCCCTCATCGGTATCCTGCTCTTCCACTCCGAAAAATACAAGGTGGTGGAGAGCCGGAGCGTGCTCATCGGGCAGCACGATCCCTTCGCCTGGGCGGTGAAGGACGAGAACGGGTTTGTGGAACTGCCCGAGACGACGCGCAATTCCCGCCATGTGGACGCCACCATGCGCGTCTGGCTGGAGGGAATGGAGCCGGATGAACGCCGCAAGTTCGTGAATACCCTCTTCAAGGTGATCGGCGGGAGCGGCGCCGCCACGGTGCCGCAGCTGTTCGGCGATCTCTGGGGGGCGTTCCGCAAGATGCGGCAGACCTTCAAGGAGCTCACCGAAGAGGAGCGCGAGATCATCGGCGCGAACGGGAAAAAACTCCTTCGGCTCTGGTTGCGTTCGGTGCGCGGCGTGCTCGCGTAGGGCGAAGGCCCCACGGGCGTCGCGGGTTCAACTCCCCCGCCTTAACGCCCCTATCAACCGCGCTTTCAACAGATCCGACGCGTTTCGTGCGGGTTCGACAAAACTTCTGTGGATTCGTGTGTGGAAAACGGTTATTCTTATGTGGACAAAAGAAATTCACAGGAGGGATCCACCATGGCACAAGAAAAAATTTCGCTGCAGGAGCTCCGCGAAGAGATCTGCGCAATGCTCGCCGTCTGTTTTGAGGGGGAGATCGGCGTTGAGGACGGCTGTCTGATGTTAAAACTGTTAAACGGCCAACGGTTCTTGCTGAAATTGACGGAGCCGCTCGCCGTAGCATGAACGAAACACCATGAACGGAACGGAAAGAGCCGCCGCGCGTTCAAAACGAACGCGCGGCGGCTCTCGATTTTCATGTCCGGGGCAGCCCTCCCTTCAGGGAAGAGAGCCGCTTCAGATCAATAGTTTTCCTTATGGACCTCGAAATAGCTCTGCGGATGTTTGCAGACGGGGCAGACCTCGGGCGCCTTGGTGCCGATCACGATGTGTCCGCAGTTTCTGCATTCCCAGATCTGGACGCCCGCCTTTTCGAATACCTGCTTCGTCTCTACGTTGCGGAGCAGCGCGCGGAAGCGTTCCTCGTGCGATTTCTCGATGGCCGCCACGCCACGGAACTGTGCGGCGAGCGCGGTGAAGCCCTCTTCCTCCGCCTCGCGCGCCATGCGCTCGTACATATCCGTCCATTCGGCGTTTTCGCCCTCGGCGGCATGGAGCAGATTTTCCGCCGTATCGCCGATCTCGCCCAACGCCTTGAACCAGAGCTTCGCATGCTCTTTTTCGTTCTCGGCGGTCTTTAAGAAGAGTTCCGCGATCTGTTCATAGCCCGCCTTCTTTGCGACGGACGCAAAGTAGGTGTACTTGTTGCGCGCCTGCGATTCGCCGGCAAAGGCCTCCCAAAGATTCTTTTCGGTCTTGGTTCCGGTATAGGGATTGTTGCTCATGTTTTGTGCCTCCTTGGATCTTCTCATCTGTGAGATCTCCCCCAAACTATACCATACGGGAGCGATTCTGTCAAGATTTTCCGCCGAATTTTTCCGCGGCGGAAAAGAGGGGACCCGCCCCGCAGGCGCGCCCGCAGGCGAAAATCATGCGAAAAGGAAAAAATTTTTTGTAAAATACAAGGAAAATCGCTTGATTTCTGCGTGTGAATGTGGTACTATAGTTGAGCAATCGGAAGCTTAGCTCAGCCGGGAGAGCACCTGCCTTACAAGCAGGGGGTCATAGGTTCGATCCCTATAGCTTCCACCAATACAGTGCGGAAGTTTCTTATGCGGGAATAGCTCAGTGGTAGAGCGCCACCTTGCCAAGGTGGATGTCGCGGGTTCGAATCTCGTTTCCCGCTCCAAACACACTATCCGCACTGTTTTTTTTGGCGCCATAGCCAAGTGGTAAGGCAAGGGTCTGCAAAACCCTGACTCCCCGGTTCAAATC
>CANROI010000146.1 GCA_947632165.1 uncultured Clostridia bacterium | reverse complement strand
AACCTCGATAAGATCACGATCGACGCAGATGCGACCCTCACCTGGACGCCCACCGATAATTCTTCGCGCGCCCAGCAACAAGGTTGATCAAACAATTCCCTCCTATAAGCTGAACGCCCCGCGAGGCTCTGCCTCGCGGGGCGCGACTTGTCTTTCAGATTCACACGCTCTTTGCAAGTTCGAGGAGCGTGTATTTTTTGAGGAGCGCTTCCATCGCCTCGTCGAGCGCCCGCCACATGGGCAGGGTGGGGCAGGTCTGCGCGCGGGGGCAGTCCGCGTCCTTGCCCGCGCATTCGGCGGCGGCGAACGAGCTCTCCGTCACGCGCAGAATGTCGGCTGCGGTGCATTCCTCGGGCGGGCGGGTGAGCCGGTATCCGCCGTTTTTTCCGCGCACGCTCTCCACGAGGCCCGCCTTCACGAGCTCCGTCATGATGCCCTCGATGAATTTATAGGGGATCTCCTCTTCGGCGGCGAGCTCTTTGAGGGGCGCGGGCTTTGTCCCGCCGCGCGCGGCGAGCGCGATCATCACCCGCAGCGCATATCTCCCCTTTGCCGAAACGATCATTCGCCGCGGTCCTCGCAATGGGCGCAGGAGGCCTCTTTGAACAGCGACGCGTCGTATGCGATGCCGTGCCGGTCGTAATAGTCCTTGACGGCGGCCTTGATCGCCTCTTCGGCGAGCACCGAACAGTGCATTTTATAGGCGGGCAGCCCGTCGAGCGCCTCCGCAACCGCCTTGTTGGTGAGCTCGAGCGCCTGCGAGAGGGGCTTCCCCTTGATGAGCTCGGTCGCCATCGAGCTCGAGGCGATCGCGCTGCCGCAGCCGAACGTCTCGAACTTGACGTCGGTGATGATGTCGTTCTCGATCTTGAGGTAGATCTTCATGATGTCGCCGCATTTCGCATTGCCGACTTCGCCCACGCCGTCCGCATCCTCGATGACGCCGACGTTCCTCGGGTTTCTGAAGTGATCCATTACTTTTTCGCTGTATAAAGACATAATTTCTCCTTGAATTACAGAATATAGCTGCGTCTGCCCTCTTTGAGGTCCCGCCACACGGGGGACATGTTCCTCAGATATTCCACCACTTTGGGGATCTCCTCCGAAAGATAGTCGATCTCCGCTTCGGTGGTGTCCTCACTCAGGGTCAGACGGAGGGAGCCGTGGGCGACGTCGTGCACCCTTCCGATCGCGAGCAGAACGTGCGAAGGGTCGAGGGAGCCCGAGGTGCAGGCGGAACCCGACGAGGCGCAGATCCCCTTTTCGTCGAGGAGCAGAAGTAGGGATTCGCCCTCGATCCCCTCGAAGCAGAAGCTGACGTTGCCGCAGAGCCTCTTTTCGGGGTCGCCGTTGAGCGCGCAGTGGGGGATCTTCGAAAGATTTGCGATGAGCCGATCCCGCAGGGCGCTCACTTTCTTCATATAGGCGGGAAGATCGGCGGTCGCCTCTTCGAGCGCGGCCGTCATGGCGGCGATGCCGGGCAGATTTTCGGTGCCCGCGCGCTTTCCGCGCTCCTGCGCACCCCCCTCGATGAGGTTGGCGATGGGCGCGCCCGTGCGCACATAGAGGGCGCCCACGCCGCGGGGGCCGCCGAACTTATGCGCCGAGAGCGCGAGATAGTCGCATTTGAGGTCGTTGACGTCGACGGGCATGTGCCCGACCGCCTGTACGGCGTCGGTGTGGAAGGGGACCTTTCTTGCGCGGCAGATTTTGCCGATCTCGGCGACGGGCTGGAGCGTGCCGATCTCGTTGTTCGCGAGCATGACGGAGACGAGGCAGGTCTTTTCGTCGATCTCCCTTTCCGCGTCCTCCGCTCTGACGATCCCATCCGTCCCGACGGGCAGAAGCACGACCTCGAAGCCCTCTTTTTCGAGCTTTTTGAGGGTGTGGAGCACCGCATGATGCTCGATTGCGGTCGAGACGATCTTCCGCTTTCCCTTCTTTGCACCGAAGTAAGCGGCGGAGAGGATCGCCTGGTTGTCCGATTCGCTGCCGCCCGAGGTAAACAGGATCTCGCGCGGCTGCGCGCCGAGGATGCGCGCCACGGCCTCGCGGCAGCGGGTCAGCTCCTCCTGCGCGCGCTGTCCGGCGCTGTGCAGGGAAGAGGGGTTCCCGTAAAACCGCTCCGCCGTCTCCTCGAATTTTTTCAAAGCGGCGGGCCGCATTCTGGTCGTCGCCGCGTTGTCGGCATAAACGTACATACCTTCTCCTTTATATTCCCACTGATTTTATAGGAATTATACCATGCAAGCGGGAAGATGTCAAGCGATTCATAAGGAGAATTTGTAAAAAAGATGATTTTATGCGCGGATTTTCGGGGCTGCTTTTTCAAGCGGGGGGATTGCTTTTCTCCGAGGGCTATGATATAATGGATCCGTAATGCTTGTAAGGAGGCCTTTTCGGATGAAAAAGAGGAAAATTCTCATCGGGATATGCGCGGCGGCGGGAACGCTCGTCCTTGCGCTCGGGATCTTTCTGCTCGTCTGGTTCTTCGGGGACTCTTATCCGCAGTTCGATGCGCTCGCACGCGCCGAAGCGGAGATCCCCGGCCTTGCGGACGGGCTCTGTCCGCAGGGGCTGTGTCCCCTGCCCGCGGAGAGCGGCTACCGCTTTGCGATGAGCGGATATCTCTCGGGTGCGCCCTCGCGGATCTATCTGATTGCGGAGAGCGGCGAGACGAAATATGTCACGCTCAAGGAGGGGGAAGAGGAGATCTCGACCCATTTCGGCGGGATCACCTGCACGGGGAATTATCTCGTGGTCGCGAGCGGGAAGCGGCTCGTGCGCGTGCCGCTTGCGGAAGTGCTCCCGGCGGAAAACGGCGCGGCGATCCCGGTCACGGACGGCTTCAAAATCGCGGATTTCAGGAGCGTCGCATACTGCTATTATGCGGACGGCCTGCTCTATGCGGGCGAATTTTACCGTCCCGGCAACTACGAGACGGATCAAAGCCATCACATCGCCGTCGGGGATTGGGAGACGAACTACGGGATCGTCTATGCCTATGAGGCGGACGAGGCGCAGGTGGGCGGCGTGAAGCGTGAGACGCCCGTCTTTGCGATCTCGGTGCGGGAACAGGTGCAGGGCTTTGCGGTCTGGGAGGGCGGGATCGCGCTCTCCACCTCTTACGGGCTGCCCGATTCGCGGCTGTGGTTCTATGAGGACCCGCGCAAGGGCGAGCCGATCGGGGAACTCGGCGGGGTGCCCCTCTATGCGCTCGGGGAGAGCAATCTCGTCGCGACGGTCGTCCTTCCCTGCATGAGCGAGGAAATTTTCGAGGAAGAGGGCAGGCTCTTCGTGCTCTTCGAGTCGAAGGCGAACAAATACAAGCTCTTTGTGCGGCAGCAGCTCTCCCGGATCTACTCCCTTCCCGTGCAGACGAGCGGAGCCGATGAATGAAATACGATTTTGCGCTGCTCCGCTTTGCGGAGGATAAAAACATCGCCGACCGGCTATATTGGTATCTGACCGATTTTCCCGTCTCGGTCGGGGAGGAAGTGCTGGCGCCCATCGGCATGCACGACCGTCTCCAATGCGCGCGCGTCGAGCGGACGCTCGCGGCCGAGGGGAAGGACGCCCCCTACGACGTGCGGCTCATCAAGCGGCTGGCAGCGCGGCGGGGCGCGCGCAAACTCGTGCTCGGCGGCGCGGAGTTTCTGGAATTCGGCGGCCTGCGCTACGACGAAAAGCATTATACCCGCTTCGGCAGGGTGCTTTTCTCGCGGGAACTTCCCGCGGACCGGACCGAACTGAACGGCTACGGCATCACAAAGATCGTGGAAAACGGGGACCTCGGAGAGTTGGCGCGCGCCAACGGCGGAGTGCTCCTCGTCGGCGAAGAGGGCGAGCGCGCCTTTGCGGCGCTCATCTCCTTCTGCCGCGGAAAGACGGAGCTCGGCGGAGAGACCGC
>CANROI010000145.1 GCA_947632165.1 uncultured Clostridia bacterium | reverse complement strand
GCGGGGATGTACCTCAAATCGGGCATTTTATGGGGACTTGCGGACCGCGGCGGGCTCGTCACGGGCTGGGGGATCTACAACAACGTGGGCTGTGCGCTCGCGATGTGCCTTCCGGCGCCCCTGTATCTTGCGTCGAAGGCGCGGCGCGGCGGCGGATATCTGCTGTTTGCGCTCCTTCTCCTCTTCGGGCTCGTTCTCACGCAGAGCCGCGGGGCCATTCTCTTCGGCTCCCTCGTGTTTTTGCTCGGGATCGCGCTCGCCCTGAGGCGTTCGCAGAGCCGTGCTCGCCTTTTGGCCGTGATGCTTGCGGCGGCGGGGCTGCTCGGAGGCGCGGCCCTCGCGCTGTTCCTGCTCCCGGCGCCGCGCGCGGCGCTGCTGAGGCTGTTCAGCGGGCTCTTTCTGCACGGGTTCGATAACAACGGCCGCTTTGCGATCTATGCGGACGGCCTCGGGCAGTTCTGTTCTGCGCCGCTCTTCGGCGTGGGCTTCTACGAATGCAAGGCGTTCCGCTGGGGGGACCTCTCGGCGGAGGCCTTTCTCCCGCCCCGGTACCACAACACCCTCGTCCAGCTGCTCGCCTCGGGCGGGCTCTTTTCACTCCTCTGCTATGCGCTGCACCGCGCCCAAACCCTGAAGCTCTTCTTCCGCCGCCGCACCCCGGAGAAGGATTTTATCTTTCTGAGCGTTTTAGCGCTGCTCTCGGCGAGTTTGGTCGACTGCCACTTTTTCAACCTCGGCCCCGGGATCTTCTATGCGACCTTTCTCTTTCTCGCCGAGCGGAGCGCGCCCCGCCCCGCGGCAGAATAAGAAAGCCCCCCCGAAACTCGCGTTCCGAAGGGGCTTCCTATATGATAAGGGGGAAAATTATGAGCAAATCCAAAATGTCTTTTCTCTCGATTTGCACCTATATTATAGTCGGTTCCTCGCGGAAAGTAAAATAAAAGCACGTCCCCGCCCGAAAAAAATTTTTTCTTTGAGCGATTTTCACATTTTGATAAAATCGAACATCGGTATTTTGAAATCTGTCTGTTCTACACTTTTTTACAGGATCCGACAGAGGAGGCACCCAAAGACGACCGCCGCAAAGTTGGAAAAGAGGGCGATCAGCACGGGCAGAAGGTTTTTCCGCCGCGCGCCCGCGAAGTAGAGGGCGAGGATGTAGAACACCGTCTCGCCGGAGCCGTAGGCAACGCAGGCACAGCGCGCAATATAGCTGTCCGGGCCGTAGGCGGAAAAGAGTTCGCTCAAAAGGGCGGTCGAGCCGCTCCCCGAAAAGGGCTTCAGGAGCACGAGCTTCCCGATCTCGGGCGGGATCCCGAGCGCGCGGAAGGCGGGCGTGAGAAAAGCGGTGACGGCGTTCGAGAGCCCGCTCTTTTCAAAGAGCTCCGAGAGCATGAGCACCGCCGCAAGGTAGGGGAAAAGGCTCACGATGAGCGGGATCGCCTCCTTCATGCCTTCGGTAAAGCTGTCGTAGAGCCGGACCCGCTTTACAAGCGCATAGACGAACACGCCCGCAAAGAGCAGGGGGATGACGAGACCCGCGAAGTTCATCCGTCCGCCCTCCTCCGCGAGAAGAGGAACAGAAGCAGGGCTCCGAGCAGGGTGGAGAGGGCGGTCGAGAGCAGAGTGGGCAGAAAGATATCGGCGGGCGAAGAGGAACCCGCCGCAAGGCGCAGGGCGATCACGGTCGTCGGTAGCAGCTGCAGGCTCGTCGCATTCAGCACGAAGAGCATGTCCGCCGCATAGCGGTTCTTCGCGGCGCAGAAGCGTTCCGCCGCGCGTACGCCGAGCGGCGTGGGCGCCCCGGGGAGCCCCAGGATATTGGCGGAGAGATTCCCGCAGGCGAGGTAGAGCGCCTCCTTGTCCTCCGAGCGGAACAGCCGCTTTGCAAACGGGAACGCCGCCCGCGCAAGTTTCTCCGAGAGCCCGCTCCGCTCGAGCACTTTGAAGAATCCCAGCCACACGCAGTACACGGCGACGAGGGAGAGCGAGAGCGTCGCCGCCTTTTGCCCGCCCGAGAGCAGCGCGCCGAGAAAGCCGTTCGGGTCGGAGCAGAGAAAGACCGCGGCGCAGAGCAAAAACAGGGCCGCAAAGATCGCGTTCATGCGCTACTCTATGCCGCGCGGGCGCGGATTATGCGTCTTTCCGGCGCGCCGCGGCAAGCCTATGCGATAAGATGCGCCCCTTCCCGCCGCCCCGCGCGCTTAAAAACTGCGCGCGGGGCGGCGCGCGTTTTGCGTGAGAAAAATCGTTTACTTTTTCCGCGAAATGCGCTATAATGGGCATAAAGCAACAGAAGGTGGCGACCATGAAGAAATATTATATCACAACGCCCATCTATTATCCCAGCGGGAATTGGCATATCGGGCATTGCTACACGACCGTGATCTGCGACGCGCTCGCGCGCTTCCACAAACTGCTCGGCGAGGAAGTCTTTTTCCTCACGGGGACGGACGAACACGGCCAGAAGATCGAAAAAGAGGCTAAAAAGCGCGGGATCACGCCGCTCGAATTCATCGAGCCGCTCGTGGGGGAGCTCAAGGACATGTGGCGGCTCCTCGACGTCGGCTACGACCGCTTCATCCGCACCACGGACGAGGATCACGTCGCCTGCGTCCAAAAGATCTACCAAAAGCTCTACGACAGCGGCGACATCTACAAATCGGAGTACAGCGGCTACTACTGCACCCCCTGCGAGGCATTCTGGACGGAGACGCAGCTCAAGGGCGGCCGCTGTCCCGACTGCGGCAGAGAGGTACTTCTTCCGTCTTTCGAAGTATGCCCCCCGCATCCTGAAGCTCTATGAGGACAACCCCGAGTTCCTGCAGCCCAAATCCCGCGTCAACGAGATGGTGAACAACTTCCTCAAGGCGGGGCTCACCGATCTGTGCGTCTCCCGCACGACGGTGAAGTGGGGCGTGCCCCTTCCCTTCGATCAAAAGCATTATTCCTACGTCTGGGTAGACGCCCTTTCGAACTACATTTCGGCGCTCGGCTACGGCGCGGAGGACGATCATCTCTTCCGCAAGTTCTGGCCCGCCGATCTGCACATGGTCGGCAAGGAGATCGTGCGGTTCCATGCGATCATCTGGCCGGCGCTTCTGATGGCGCTCGGGCTCGAGATCCCCAAGCAGGTCTATGGGCACGGCTGGCTGCTCATCGGCGGCGACAAGCTCTCCAAATCCAAGCAGGATGCGGTCAAGAGCGAACTCACCGATCCCTACGAACTCGTCAAGCGCTACGGCGCGGACGCCGTGCGCTACTATCTCCTGCGGGAGATCCCCTTCGGCAGCGACGGGGAGTATACCAACGAGCGGCTCTTGAACCGCATCAACGCCGATCTTGCGAACGACCTCGGCAACCTCGTCTCCCGCACGACGGCGATGATCGTGCAGAACTTCGGCGCCCTCCCGCCCTGCGGAGAAAGGGAGGCAGTCGATCTTGAACTCGAAGCGCAGGCGGAGGGGCTCTTTGCACAGGTCAAGGACGCGATGGACAGGCTCAACGCGCCCGAGGCGCTCGAAAAGATCTTCGCCCTCGTATCCCGCGCAAATAAATATATCGATGAGACCTCGCCCTGGCTGCTCGCCAAGGACGAAAGCAAAAAAGAGCGGCTCGGCACCGTGCTCTATCACCTCGCGGAGACGTGCCGGATCTCGGCGATCCTGCTCCGTCCCTTCCTCACGAAGGCGCCCGCGCTCATTCTGAGGAGTTTCTCCTGCCCCGAAGACATGGGCTTTGACGCGCTCTCCTTCGGCGTTTTGAAGGCGGGTGCGAAGGTCGAAAAACTGCCGCCCATCTTCCCGCGGATCGACGTTAAAAAAGAGCTTGCGGAGGTCGAAAAGCTGACGCAGTCCCTCAAAAAACAGCAAAAAACGCCCGCGCCCGCGCCCGAAAATGCGGCACCCGCGGAGATCACGATAGACGATTTTTCGAAAATCGAACTCAAGAT
>CANROI010000144.1 GCA_947632165.1 uncultured Clostridia bacterium | reverse complement strand
GGAGGCGGGCGTTCCGTTCTTCTCTGTGAGCGGCTCCGATTTCGTCGAAATGTACGTCGGCGTCGGCGCGTCCCGCGTGCGCGATCTGTTTGATCTTGCGAAGCGGAACCAGCCCTGCATCATCTTCATCGACGAGATCGATGCCGTCGGCCGTCAACGCGGGGCGGGCCTCGGCGGAGGACACGACGAACGGGAACAGACCCTCAACCAGATCCTCGTGCAGATGGATGGGTTCGAGTCGAACGAGGGCGTGATCGTCATGGCGGCGACCAACCGTGCCGACATCCTCGACAGTGCCTTGCTCCGTCCCGGACGGTTCGACAGGCAAATATATGTTCACATGCCCGATGTGCGCGGGCGCGAGCAGATCCTTAAGGTCCACGCGCGCAATAAACCGCTTGCGCCCGAGGTCAACTTCAAGACCATCGCCCGCATGACGAGCGGGTTCTCTGGTGCAGATTTGGCAAATTTGTTGAATGAAGCGGCGATCCTTGCGGCGCGCGCAGGCAAGAAGATGATCGACAACCTCGATCTCTATGAGGGGATCAACAAGGTTCTGATCGGGCCGCAGAAGAAGAGCCGCGTCGTCACCGAGGAGGAAAAGCGGATCACCGCCTATCACGAATCGGGGCATGCGATCCTGGCGAAGCTCTGCCACAAGTACGACAACGTGCAGGAAGTCACGATCATTCCGCGCGGCCCCGCGGGCGGGTATACGCTCTACCGTCCCGAGACGGACAATCAGAACTACAAGTCCTATAACGACACGCTGGCGCACATCTGCAGCGGGCTCGGCGGGCGGGTCGCGGAAGAGCTCGTCTTGCACGATATCTCGTCCGGCGCTTCGGGGGACATCCGCCAGGTGACGGCGGAGGCCCGCCAGATGGTCACCGAATGGGGCATGAGCGAAAAGCTCGGCCCGGTCGCCTACGGGAGCGACGGCCCCGTGTTCCTCGGGCGGGACTTCGAAGAGCGCAAGTCTTACAGCGAGGAGACGGCGGCGCTCATCGACTCCGAGATCAAGCGGATCGTCGAGGAGCAGTACAGCCGCGCGAAGACGCTTCTGAGCGAGAACCGCAGCATCCTCGACAATATGGCGCGCGCGCTCGTCGAGTGCGAGACGATTTACACCGCCGAGGTGGATATGCTCATGAAGGGCGCCGGCTGGGAGGAGGTCGTCAAGTACATGGAGGACCACGACAAGGACGCGCCCGACGATCCCTTCGACATCAAGGACCATCCCGAAGAAAAGACGGACGGCAACACAGATCCCGCGAATTGAACCGCGCCGAAAAGATGAGACGACAGAGGTAAAGACATTATGGGCAAGATCATTCCTTTTTCCAATCAGAAGGGGGGCGTCGGCAAGACGACGACCTGTGTGAACATGGCGGCATATCTCGCGAAGGCGGGGAAGAAGGTGCTCCTCGCGGACGTGGATCCGCAGGGAAATGCGACGACGGGGCTCGGTTTTTCGAAGAGCACCCTCAAAAAATCGGTATACAACGTTCTGATCGGAAACGAACCCGTCAAGGACAACGTGATGGAGACGATGATGAAGGGGCTGAGCATTCTGCCCGCGAACATCGATCTCGCGGGTGCGGAAGTGGAGCTCGTCTACAAGAAAAATAGGGAACGGGTGCTGAAAAACGCGCTCGACAAGGTCAAGGACGACTACGATTTCATCCTGATCGACTGCCCGCCTTCGCTCGGGCTCATCACGATCAACGCGCTCGTCGCGGCGGACAGTGTGATCATTCCCATCCAGAGCGAATACTACGCGCTCGAGGGGCTCTCGCAGCTCATGAACACCATCTCGCTCGTCAAGCAGCACCTCAACAAGACGCTGCGCGTCGAGGGCGTGGTCCTCACGATGCACGACCGCCGCTCGCTCATCAGCCGGCAGATCGCGGCAGAGATCAAGAAGTATTTCACGAAGAAGCTCTACGAGATCGTGATCCCGCGCAACGTGCGCCTCGCCGAGGCGCCGAGCCACGGCAAACCCATTCTGCTGCACGACCCGCGCTGCATGGGCGCACGGGCGTATGCGGCGCTCACCGAAGAATTTTTGAAGAAAACGGAAGAAGGAGATTAAAAGATGGCGGTTAAAGGATTAGGACGCGGACTTTCCGCGCTGTTCAGCGACACGGAAGAGGCATACGAGAACGCGCAGGGCGACGCCGTGCAATCGGGCGTGAGCGAACTGGCGCTTGCCGACATTTACCCCAATCCGGACCAGCCCCGCAAGGTATTCGACGAGGGCGCGCTCAACGACCTCACCAATTCCATCCGGGAGCACGGGGTGATCAGCCCGATCGTCGTCAACCGCAATCCGGACGGCACCTATATGATCATCGCGGGCGAGCGCAGATACCGCGCCGCAAAGAACGCGGGCCTTACGACCATTCCCGCCGTCGTCAAGGAGTACGACGAGCGCAAGATCCAGGAGATCTCCCTGATCGAGAACCTGCAGCGCGAGGATCTGAACCCCATCGAAGCGGCGTTCGGCATGAAGAAGCTCATGGAGGAGTACTCGCTCACGCAGGAGGTACTCGCGGAGCGGCTCGGCAAATCCCGCCCCGCGATCGCAAACACACTGCGGCTTCTGACCCTGTCGGACGAAGTCATCGCGCTCGTGCGCGAGGGCAAACTCTCTTCGGGGCATGCGCGCACGCTGGTGCCCGTTCCCAAGGAGGAGCAGGGCGCGCTCGCGCGGGAATGCGTCAAGGAGGGATGGTCCGTGCGGGAGACGGAGCGCGCCGTCAAGCAATTTCTGAACCCGCCCGAAGTTCTGAGCAAGGAGAAGGAAAAGAAGAACGCGCTCGCAAACGCGGAGCTAAAGCACCTTGTGGAGCGGCTGCGCAGCTCCTTCAAGACGAAGGTCTCCCTGATCGGGACGGAGAAGAAGGGGCGCATTTACATCGACTATTACTCGCGGGACGATCTCGACCGCATCTATGAGATGCTCGACATCATCGACCGCCAGGAGTGATAAAAACGGGGGCCCGCAGGGGCTCCCCGCGGGAGAGAGGAAGGGGCGCGGCGCGCGCTTAAAGCGCGCGCCGCGCCCCAAACCGTAACGTCGGCTCTCAAAGGGCCGTAAAAGGCCGCAAAATTGCATTTGAGAGGTATTCTGCCCGCCTGCGGGCGATCTATGCTGAAGTTTCAAAAAGTCAATCGGGAGAACATGGCCGAGCTTGCGCCCTATTTTGCGGCGCAGAAGCTGCACATCAGCGACTTTTCGCTCGGATTTCAATTTATGTGGAGCAAGGCGCTCGCGATCGAATATGCCTTCGCGGGCGGCTGCTTGCTGCTGCGCGAATTTTACGCCGGCAAGGACTATTTTCATTACCCGCTCTCCCTTTCGGGGGATCTTTCGGCGGAGGGGCGTGCGCTCGACGAGATCGAGCGCTACTGCCGCGACGCGGATGTGCGGCTCCACTTCACCAATGTGCCGAAGAGCCGCCTGATGCTCCTTTTGGAGCGCTACGGCGCGGACTGCGCTCTGAACAACCGCCGTCGCTGGCGGGACTACCTCTACCGCACGGAGGACTTCCGTTCCTACCCCGGCAAGCGGTATGCGGGGCAGCGCAATCACGTCAACAAATTCATGAAAACCTACCCCGGGTGGCAATTCCGTCCCTATGAGGAGGCGGACGCGCCCGCGCTGAACGAGTTCCTCGCCCTGTATGCGGAGGGGCAGTTCGCGAAGGGGGAATACCTCGCCGACGAGGAGATGGAGGAGACGCTCGCGCTCGTTCCGCAGCTGAAGAAGCTCGGGCTCTGCTGTGGGCTACTCCTCGTGGACGGGAAGATCGTGGGCTTTTCCGCGGGGGAACGCTGCGGCGACATGCTCGTCGTGCATCTCGAGAAGGCGCTCCGCGGCTTCAGCGGCGCCTATCCCTTCCTCGCGCAGCAATTCGCGCGCACCTTCGGAAAGGGGTGCGGCTATCTCAACCGCATGGACGACGCGGGCGACGGCGGGCTCCGCAAATCCAAATTGCAATATCTGCCC
>CANROI010000143.1 GCA_947632165.1 uncultured Clostridia bacterium | reverse complement strand
GACGTCGAGAAGTTCCTTCATGCGGACGGGATCAATGTTGTCCTCCACATAGAACTTGGGGCCCCGCCGCTTGGACTTCGGCAGATCGTTGTAATGCAGATGGCAGAGCGCCTGGCTCGCCATGATGGGGCCGAGCGCCGATCCTCCGATGCCGAGCACGACGAAATAATCGAACTTTTTCCGCACGTCTTTCGCCGTCCGGAGAATGTCTTCCACGACCTCCCCCTGGTTATAGGGGAGTTCGGTCCAACCCATGAACAGTTCGTTCTTGCCCCTGTTCGCCTTCACATAGGTGTGCGCCGCCTTGAAAAGTTTCGCATGCGCCGCCAGCGTTTCGGAAGAGATCCCTCTCTCCCCGAGGTACTTATCCGTCATGTTGGTGTAATCCACCGTTATGCGCATGGCCTTGCGCAATTCTTCCGTCAATTTCATTGACAACCTCCGTATATTTGTTGCCGTACCTTTCTATTGTAAAATAATCGCGTGCAAAAGTCAAGCGTCGCGCAACCCGTTTCCGCCAAAATTTCGCACGATCACCCAACCTTCGGTTCTTCGGGCGGCTTCTTCTCTTCCGCGGGGCGCGGCGCACCGATCGATCTGAGCGCGGGAATGATGAGCGCGCCGACCGAGTTCCCGAGAATGATCATCCAAAGATACCCGAACGCATTCCACGAGGCGATTCCCGAGGTCGCGAAATAGAAGATGTCCGCGATCGAGTGCTCATAACCGCTCAGAATGAAGCAGGGGATGCACAGCAGGATGCCGAGCGGCGTCTTGTCCTTTTTGAAGATGTCCACCGCGAGGTAGACGAGGATCCCGCACATCGTGGCGCGGATGAGGGCGAAGCCGTAGCCCTGATCGAGCTTCCCGTTGCAGAGCGCTTCTGCCGTCTCCTTGAGGTTGGGGAACGTCACCGCGAGCAGATACCCGAAGGCGATCGTGCCGATCGCATTGCCGAGGAGCCCCAAGAGGAGGGAGGAGATGTCGTCCTTCTTGTGATTTTCGAGCACATAGCCGATCCTGCCCGTGTAGAGGGCGTATCCCTTCACACAGATGCAGAACAGCGCCGTGCAGAAGAGCAGCGCGCCCACGAAATAGGAGAGCGTCGGGGTGCCGTCCGCATTCTTTCCGTAGCAGGCGAGGAATACCGCCCCGCCGATGGAGATGAGCATCCCCGCAAGAAAACCGTCGATGATCCTTCTGACCTCTTTCATGTTTCATCCTCCGTATGCCGATATGCACAAGTATATCACAAAAGAGGGGGCTCTGTCAAAGGCTTGCCTTAACTTCTTTTATAAAAACCGTTGACTTGCCGCCGCGCTTTTGGTATAATATGGGTATGTTGGACGCAATCAAGCGCAAACTATATCTTGAAACGGGCGCAGACGCGCTCTACATCGAGAGCGACTTTCTGCGCAGGTACCTGACCGGGTTCTACGCCACCGACGGCTATGTGATCCTCACGGCGGATTCCTGCAAATTTGTCGCGGATCTCCGCTATTTCGAGGCGGCCGCCGAGGCGCTCCGCGGAACGGAGATCGAGGTCGTGGAGGGCGGCTATCCGCAGGCGCTCGGCCTTGTCGCGGGGTGCAAGGCGCTCGGCGTTCCTTTCCCGCTCACAACGCTCACCCGCGCGGAGGCGCTGCGGGAAGCGGGCTTTACGCTCGTCGACTGCATGCCCGCATGCAAGCGCGCGATGGAGATCAAATCCGAAGAGGAGCTCAACCGCATCCGGAAGGCGTGCGAGATCGCGGAGGATGCGCTTCTCAGGCTCATGCCGCAGCTCAAAGAGGGCATGACCGAGCGGCAGACCGCCGCGCTCCTCGAGTATGAAATGCGTTCGCTCGGCGCCGAGGGCGTCTCTTTCGAGACGATCGTCGCCTTCGGCAAAAACGGCAGCGTTCCCCATCACGAGACGGGGGAGACGAAGCTCCGCTTCGGCGACATCGTCCTCATCGATTTCGGCTGCAAGGTGGAGGGCTACTGTTCGGACTGCACCCGCACCTTCCTCTTCGGCGACGACGGCGAGCATGAGGCGTTCAAGCGCGCGTATGCGGAAGTGCTCAGGGCGCACGAGCTCGTAAAAGAGAAGGTCGTCGCGGGCATGACGGGAAGAGAGGCGGACGAGATCGCCCGCGCGTCCCTCCGCAGAGCGGGGCTCGACAAGTATTTCACCCATTCGCTGGGCCACGGGATCGGCTTGCAGATCCATGAATTTCCCGTGCTCTCGCCCAAGGGGGAAGAGATCCTCGCGGACGGCATGGTCTTTTCGGACGAGCCCGGGGTCTATCTCGCGGGGCAGTACGGCATCCGCATCGAAGACAGCTGCTACATGGCGGGCGGCAAGACGCATTCGTTCATGCATAAGACGTCGCGGGAGCTCTTGATCCTATAAAACATCGGGTATAACATCGGGCTCTGCCCGTATAAGTTACAAAATCAAAGAAGGAGAAACAGATATTATGGCACAGATTTTGGCAGGCGACATCAGGAAGGGCACGACGTTCGAATATAAGAGCGGCGTCTACACCGTGACCGAATTCCAGCACGTGAAGCCGGGCAAGGGCGCGGCGTTCGTCAGAACGACGCTCAAGAACGTCAAGACGGGGCAGGTCCTCACCGATGAGACCTTCAACCCCACCACCAAGCTCGAGACGGCGCAGGTCGAGACCAAGAAGATGACCTATTCCTATTTCGACGGCGAATTCTATGTGTTTGTGGACGACGAGTGGAACGAGACCCGTCTGACGCTCTCGCAGGTCGAGGACGCGCTCAAGTATATCCGCGAGAACGACACCGTCACCGTGCGGTTCCTCTATGACGAGGCGTTCTCCGTCGAGCCCGAGAACTTCGTCGAGCTCAAGGTCATCGAGGCGGAGCCCGGCGTCAAGGGCAACACCGCGACCAACGTCACGAAGGCCGCCAAGGTGGAGACGGGCGCGACCTTCCAGGTCCCCATGTTCGTCGAAGAGGGCGACACCATCCGCATCGACACGAGAACGGGCGAATACATGTCCCGCGTCTGATCGGCGGACGATCAAAAGAGCAAAAAACCATTTGCGCTGCGCACGGCAGGCCGCGTTTTGCGGCCTTTTTCCGGCAGACGGCTTCGGGGGAAGGCCGTCTCTCGCGGCGGAGCATTTCCCTCGGGGCGGTTCTTTCCGGGAAAAAAAGGATCGCTTACATCCATGAAATTTGTTGCACAGAGAGTTCTTTGCGCACGCCTTTCCGTAGACGGTCAGCTCGTTTCCGAAATCGGACGCGGGCTTGTCGTTTATTTCGGGGTCAAGGTCGGGGACGGGAAGCCGCAGGCCGATAAGTGCGCCGAAAAGATTGCCAATCTGAGAGTTTTCGAGGACGCTGCGGGCAAGATGAACTTATCGGTCAAAGAGATCGGCGGCGAGGTCCTGTTCGTCTCCCAATTTACCCTCTGCGGCGACGCGCGGAAGGGCAACCGCCCGAGCTTTACAGAGGCGGAACGCCCCGAACGGGCGGAACCCCTCTATGAGTACGCCGCGGCACAGCTTTCCGCTGCGGGCGTGCCCGTCCGGAAGGGGATTTTCGGCGCGGATATGAAGATCGAACAGACGAACGACGGCCCCGTAACGATAGTCTATGAGAATTAGTTCACGAAATTTTTCCTTGCGGAAAAATTTCGCGAGGTGGAGCGGCGTTGCTTCTGTTCAACAGCCCTGCGGGCTGTGAACAATGCCGCGACAGCCGAGCAAAGGACTTCCGAAAAAAGACGAAGTATTTTTTCGGAAAGAGGAGCCGCCGAGCGCAAAATGAGCTTTTCGAAGAAAAGCGTGAAAAGCATTCGTGCGGCGACGAAGCGAGGCGGCGTTCGACGGGCGCTACCGTCGAACTCTCCCATTCGGCCACAAACGGTCTGCCTTGCGCAGACAGTAAGCCGAAAGGGTTCGGCAAATGTTGTCCCGCACCACTCTGAACGTAAGTTGAACCATTTCAGCTTGCGTTCTTTTTATGCAAAAAGCGAGGACAAACAGCCCTCGCTTTCCTTATATTCCGTTGAATTGAAATTTATTTCTCTGATTTTTCCA
>CANROI010000142.1 GCA_947632165.1 uncultured Clostridia bacterium | reverse complement strand
GATTTTTCTGGACTTTTATTCCTTCATCTGCTATCATGGAATGGGGGGAACGGCCATGATCAGTTCTTTTGATATCCACAATCTCGATCTGCTCCTGAAAGATTTCTACATCGCCGTCGGGATCCGCATTTCGATCTTCGACGATGAGTTCCGCCTCGTGACGGAGTATCCGAAAGAGGCGCCGAAGTTCTGCACGCTCATCCGCGGGACGGAGAAGGGACTCGCCGCGTGCCATGCCTGCGACGAGGCGGCAATGAAGCGCGCGAAAAAGCTGCGCGGACCGCATATCTATACCTGCCATGCGGGCATTACGGAGGCGGTGACGCCCATCCAACTCGGCGGAGGGGTGCTCGGCTATGCCATTCTGGCGCACATGCTGCCCCGCGAAGATGTGAAAGCCGCGGCTTGCCGTGCAGCCGACCGGGCTGCGCGCTACGGCGTGCCGAAGGAGGAAAGCCTTCCCGCACTCGATTCGATTACGCAGCGCTCCGCGGAGCAGATCCGGGCCGCGGTGCGCGTCCTTGACGCGATCGCCTCCTACGTCTATATCAGCAACCTCGCCCGCTGGAAAAACGACGATCTCTCCGTGCGGCTTGAAAAGTTCATTGAAGAAAATCTGAGCGGTGAACTTTCGGGCGAGATCGTCTGCAAGCAGTTTTCCTGCTCGCGTTCCATGCTCTATCATCTGTCGATGCAGACGTTCGGCATGGGGCTCATGCAGTATGTCAGATACCGGCGGATCGAGCGCGCAAAGCAGCTCCTCGAAGAGGGGCGCACCGTTGCGGAGACGGCGGAGGGGAGCGGCTTCGGCGACTATAACTATTTCTGCAAAGTCTTCAGAAAGGCAGAGGGCATCTCGCCCGCGGAATACAGAAAACGCGCTTTCTTTCGCCGCTGACAAGCACTTGACAAGTGGCGCAATCGATTGTATAATATTGAAGAAGCGAATCGCTTTCGCGATGAGGAGGAAATGATGAAACGAGGATCGTTACTGTTGTCGGGCATATTCTGCCTGATGTTGGCGCTACCTGCGTTTGCGGCCTGCGGAGAAGAAGTCAGATTCTCGGGCGAGACGCTCGAACCGGGCGAAGTCCGCATGAACGTAGAGGACGGGGTGGGCTATCTCCGCTGGGCGGAGGTCGACGGCGCGAGCGGGTATACGATCGCGCGCTCGGAGAGCCGGTTCGGCAATTATACGCCGGTCGAGACGGACGGTGCGCTGAAATCGACCCGCTTCGAAGTGAAAAATTTTTGCTACGACTACTACCGCGTCTATGCGGAAGTGAACGGAAAACAAGTGGAGGTCGGAGAGCCGATCAGCGCGTTTTCCGAAAATACGCTCGTAGTCTCTCCCACAGACGACATGCAAAAGGTCCAGGCGTACATCGACGAGAAGCATTCTGCGCTTGAGAAGGCCTCATCGGGGCAGTTTTCGGGCGAGCGGTTCGCGATCCTGCTCTTGCCCGGGGAATATCCCGAGCTCGAAGTCAAGCTCGGATACTACACCTCCGTTTCGGGATTGGGCGCCACGCCCGGGGAGACCGTAATCGGCAAACTGTTCGTCTCTTCCAACGTACTTGCCAACAACAATGCGACCTGTACCTTCTGGCGGAGCGCCGAAAACCTGACCGCGGACGGGGATACCGAGTTCGCGGTATCCCAGGCGACCAGCCTGCGCCGCATACAGGTCAACGGCGATCTTGCCTTGTCGCACGCTTCTGGCTGGTCGTCGGGCGGGTTCCTTGCAAACAGCTATGTGACGGGCACGGTCAAGCCGGGTACGCAGCAGCAGTGGATGTCGCGCAACGACGAGTGGGGGAGCTGGAACAGCGGCGGTTCCCACAACTATGTCTTCAGCGGCTGCGTCGGCTCGATCCCCAAGGGGAATTGGTCCGAAAGCGGCGTCAGAACGACCATTCTCGATCAGACCGAGGCGATTGCCGAGAAGCCCTATCTGTACTATGACGCTCAATCCGGCTACAGCGTGTTCGTGCCGGACGTCGTATACGGCTCGCGCGGCACGACCTGGCGGAACGGTCACGGCGGGGAAGCGGGCGCCTCTTATCCGCTCGATGATTTCTATGTGGCGAGCGCCGAGACGGACGACGAAACGACCCTCAATGCGGCGCTTGCGGCGGGGAAACATCTCCTGTTCACGCCGGGACGGTATCTGCTCAAGGCACCGCTCGAAGTCAAGAATCAGGACGCCGTCGTCATGGGGCTCGGCTATGCGACTCTCGAGATCGCCGCACAAAATACCGACTGTGCGATACGGGTCGCGGACGTCGACGGCGTGCGGCTGTGCGACTTGCTCGTCGACGCGGGGAATTTCAGCAAGAACATGGTCGTCGTGGGCGACGCGGCGGGAAGCGCCTCCCATGCGGAGGATCCCATCGTGCTGAGCAACCTGTTTTTGCGGATCGGCGGGGTCGCGAACGTACATACCGAGACGCAGACGGCGATGGTCATCTACGCCGACGATACCATTGGCGACAACTTCTGGATCTGGCGCGCGGATCATTCGCAGGGGGTCGCTTGGGAAGATACCCCCACGGAAAACGGGATCGACTACGGGAATCCCGTCGGGACGGGGCTCTGCGTAGAGGGAGACAACGTCGCCTGCTATGCGCTCATGGTGGAGCATTGCGAGAACTACCAGACGCTCTGGAAGGGGGAGAACGGGCTCACGGTCATGTATCAGTCCGAGACGCCTTACCGCGTTCCCTCGCAGGATAAATGGATGTCCGAAAACGGTAAGAACGGCTGTGCGAGCTATAAAGTTGCCGACGGCGTTACAACGCACCGCGCCTATGGGATCGGCATCTATCTCGTCAATTACAGCGGTGTGAATCTCGCCTCTGCGATCGAAGTGCCGGAGGGAGAGGGAATCCTCATGAATCATCTGGTCGTCTGCAGCTTTGCGGCGCAGAACGGAAGCACGATCTCCAACGTGATCAACGATTTCGGCGGTGCCGTCGGGGAAAATTCTTCGCGCAGGCTCGTCGAGCAATATCCGAAGCGCACATGACGCCGATCAACCCTGATCAAAAGGGCGCCCGCCGATCAGATCGGCGGGCGCCCTCGGTTTCGTGTCTTCAGCGGGTGTAGATCGCAGCCGTGGTGCCTTTGAGAAAATCCAGATTTTTATGCTCGACATTGCAGATGATCATATCGTAGGCGTCGAGCGGGGCGGTAAAATAGGGAGCCTGCGTGTTTGCCTTGGTGCGGTCGAAGATGAGTACCTTTTGACGGCTCCGTTCCAATGCGACTTTCTTGATCTGCGCCGCCTCGGGCGAGAGCTCGTAGCTGCCTTCGCGGTCGATCGCGGAACAGGAGAGCAGTGCGAGGTCGAAGCGGAAATCATAGAGCGCCTTGACGGCCATGCTGCCGGTTACGGCGGTCGTATTGCTTGCGATCTCGCCGCCCGGCAAAATCAGACGGATGTTGCTCGTATTCTGTGCGAGACGGAGCGCAATGTGCAGGCCGTTCGTCACGATCGTCTTATGTGAGAAGTTCATCTTTTCCGTGAGGGCGAGGCAAGTGGAGGAGTTGTCGATGAACGCGATCTGAAAATCCGGGAGATGCCTGAGCGCGATCTCGGCGGCGAGAAGTTTTTCCTTTGCGTTTTTCGTCCTGCGGATATAGATCGAGAGCTCGCTCGATTCCTCTACGAGGATGGCGCCCCCGTGCGTACGCTCCACAAGGCCGCTCTTCTGCATTTCAAAGAGATCGCGGCGGATGGTCGCCGAACTGACGAAGAGCGTCTTTGAGAGCTCTTCCACGGTGACCGACTTGTTTTTCTTCAGTTGATCGAGGATCTCACGGCTTCTTTCGGCGTATGACATTTTGCGCATTCCCGTTCATTTTTGTCTGTATTTTAGCATATACTTGCGCGTTTGTCAATAATTTTGTTTATTTTTGCAGAAACGAAAGAGGAATATAAAAAATTCTTTCCAACCGGAAAAATTTTTTCGGAATGTGAATTGACAAATCCGCCCCCGCGTGGTAAGATAGAGCAGGCTGAGCGGGATCAGAGAAAGAGATAGACGGAGCGGTACCCGAGATAGAA
>CANROI010000141.1 GCA_947632165.1 uncultured Clostridia bacterium | reverse complement strand
TGCCCAGAACAGATCCGAAAACAGTCGATCTGCCTGAATGCCGAGCTTTCGGAATTCATCGGCGGGATCTGAGGCGCGCGCCGTTCTTTCGGAGGAATTTTCCATCGCACTTTCATGAAAAGTTCACACTTCTGCAGGTAGCTTTTACTTGACATTTTTACGGTCAATGCGGTATACTGTATGTTAAGGTATAAGGAAGTTGGACCCGGGGAGCGGGAACATTCCGCCCGTGCACCGTGCGCGCGGCGGGGATTACGGAGGTAAACAATGAAAAAATCAGTTCGGATCATGCTGTTGTTTGTTGCGCTCACGCTGATGGCGTGCGGCGCGTTTGTTGCGGCATGCGATACGGCTTCCGGCGATCATCAGCATGTGTTCGGGAGCTGGACGGTCTCCAAGGCCGCCACATGCGAAGAGGAGGGGACCGAGCGGCGCGACTGCCTCGAATGCGACTATTTCGAGGAGCGCCCCTACGACGCGCTCGGCCACGATTGGAGCGTGAGAGTAAACGTCGAGGCGACCTGCACGGAGCCCGGCAAAAAGGGCAGCAAGTGCGGCCGCTGCGGCACGGAAGAGGTGACGGTGATCCCGCAGCTTGAGCATGATTGGGAGGTGACTTCGCGCACGGATCCGACCTGCACCGAGGACGGCATAGAAGAGCTCAACTGCAAGCTCTGCGGTGCGGACAATTCGAATGTGCTCAAAGCGCTCGGCCATGATTGGGACGAGGAGCACGCGGTGATCGTGGTGCCCGTATCCTGCGATGTAGACGGCCTCCGCGACATGAAATGCAAGCGCTGCAGCACCCCCGCAACGGGCGAAGAGCGGGTCATCAAGCATGTGGGGCACATTTACGATGTGATCTCCGCAGAGCCTGCGACCTGCGAAGAGGACGGGATGGAGCACCTGATGTGCAGGACCTGCGGCGATACCAAGGACGAGAAGATCCCCGCGCTCAAGCATACTTTGGGCGGAACGGGCGTCGTCGTACAGGAGGCGACCTGCACCAAAGAGGGCATCCTCGAAGGGGAATGCCTGCGTTGCCATCACACCGTGCAGACTTCCATTCCCGCCGCGGGGCACACCTGGAGCACCGAATATACCATCGACGTGGAGCCCACGTTCCAGGCGGGGGGCAGCAAATCCATCCACTGCCTCATCTGCGGCGATCAGAAGCCCGATTCTTCGGTCTCGATCGACCGGCTCGAGCAAGGCAAGCAGATCGAATACGAATTCCGCATCGTGCGCAACAACGGCGATACGCTGGTCCTTCCCGGCATCTCGTTCGTCGTGAAGAACGCGTCGGGCGACACGGTGCTCGAGGGCACCGACGCCCGCATCATCAAGGGCTCGCTCAAGGCGAAGCTCCTTCCCGAAACGTACACGGTCACCGTCACCTCGCAGCCGGAGGGCTACACCGCCGAGAGCAGCTACACCGTCACCGCGGGCAATCCGCTCTGCAAGATCAATCTGACGGGTTCGCTCATCTCCGAGCCGGCGACCGCGAGCACCCGCTATGCCATCGGCAGCGTGATGCACGATTTCACGATCACCTCGATCGACGGCAGGAGCTATACGCTGAGCGCGCTCCTCAAGGAAAAGAAGTTCGTGATGATCAACTTCTTCTTCATCGGTTGCGGCCCTTGCCGCAGCGAGATCCCGGGCATGGACGGCGCCTATCTCATCTATCGGGACGACATGGAACTCCTCTCGATCTCCATTTCGCCCGACGACACGCACGACGATCTGATGAACTTTGCGGACGATTTCGATCTGCCGATCGACTATCCGATCTTCATGATGAACAGTCTGGTGGGCAACTTTGCCGCGACCAGCGCCCCGCTCAACGTCATCATCGACCGTGAGGGCGTCATCTGCATGCTGGAGGGCGGCTCCAAGGCGGGCAGCGTGTTCAACAGCATCTTCAAGAAGTATTCCACCGCACCCTACTACACGGGCGAAGAGCAAAATACCGTTTCGTTTGGGTCCTATGAGGCGATCCTGCCCGAAAAGCACGATTGAGGTCGGTCTGATAAAAAACAAGCGCCGCGCGTTCGGAAGCGAACGCGCGGCGCGCTTTGTTTGTATTATTCGGTTACTCCGCCTTCAGCGTAATGGTCACGGTGTGTTTTTCTGCCGTCGCCTTATCGCCCGTAAAGTGGTGCTGATGTTCTTCGTCGTTGCCGTCGTAGGTGTAGCCCGCGGGCAGGTTTGCGGTGATCTGCGCCTCGTATTCGGCGGGCTCGAGCCCGAGCAGATAGGCCCCGAATTCCTCATTGATGGCGCCGATGCTGTACGCCTCGCCCTTCGCGTTCGTCGCGATGGGGAAGAGGAAGCATTGGCCGTTTTCCCCGGGGATGCAGAGCTGTACTTTCACGCCCTCGGCGGGCTTGTTGTCGGGAAAGACGACTTTGACCGTGTAGACGACTTTTCCCGCCTCGGGATTCCACTCGAGGGAGAGGGTCGTATCGGGGCTGCTTGCGGTCGCCTTCGCGGACGCCGCCTTATAGATGGGGGAGAGCTCCTCGAGCGTGACGTCGTAGTCCGCGCTCTTGAGGGTGGCGGAAGCCTTGCCGTCCTTGTCCGTGACGGCGTTCCCCGCGGTGCCCCACTTGACCTTCACGCCCTCCAAAGGTTCGCCCGCGGGATCGAGCACGGTTGCGGTATAGGTCTTGGTCGTGTCGCCGGGGCCGGGCGGAACTTCCGTCTCCCCGCAGGCGACGAGCGCAACGGCACAGCATGCCATACACACGGCAAGCAGCAGGATGCCGATTTGTTTGAATATCTTTTTCATGGATGATTACCTCCTCTTTTCGCATTATTTTACCATGCTTTGCGCGAATTGGCAAGAATTTTCGGGCCGCGCGGTCTGAAAATCGTGTGAAAATCCGTCTGCAGCGAATTTTTTCTTGAAATTCGCCCGCTTTTGTGATAGAATATCCGAGGAAAACAAGGAGAAAATTCCCAATGGATATCATCGCAACACTCGCAAAAGAACTCGATAAGAAGGAAGAACATGTCCGCAACGTCGTCACGCTGCTCGACGAGGGCAACACGGTGCCCTTCATCGCCCGCTACCGCAAGGAGATGCACGGCACGATGGACGACCAGACCATCCGCACGCTCGCGGACCGTCTCGTCTATCTCCGCAACCTCGAAGCGCGCAAGGCGGAGGTCAAAAATTCGATCGAGGGGCAGGGAAAGCTCACCGAAGAACTCGCCCAAAGCATCGACGCCGCGGGCACGCTCGCCGAGGTGGAGGACCTCTACCGCCCCTATAAGCAGAAGCGCCGCACCCGTGCGACCGTCGCAAAAGAGAAGGGGCTCGAGCCCCTCGCGCTGCTCCTCTATGCGCAGGAGCCCGACTGCCCCAGGCCGGAGGCGGCGGCGCTCGGCTTCGTCGATCCCGAAAAGGGAGTGGAGAGCGCCGAAGAGGCGCTTGCGGGCGCGAGCGACATCATCGCGGAAGTGATTTCCGACGACGCGCTCGTGCGCGGCAAACTGCGCGAATTCTGGCTCGCCCGCGGCGACGTTGTCTCTTCGGAGGCAAAGAAGGGACAGGATGATTCGGTCTACCGCAACTACTACCGGTTCGTGGCGGCGGTCGGGAAGATCCAGGGGCACCAGGTGCTTGCGGTCAACCGCGGCGAACGGGAGGGGCTTCTGAAGGTCTCTGTCGAGGCGGACCGCGAGAATGCGCTCGCGCTGCTCCTGCGCCTCGTCCTCAAAAAGCCCGCCTGCGCCTCCACCGCCTTCGTCACGGCGGCCGCCGAGGATGCCTACGACCGCCTCATCGCGCCTTCGGTGGAGCGCGAGGTTCGCACCATGCTCACCGACAAGGCGAGCGAGGGCGCGATCGGGCAGTTTGCGCTCAATCTCCGCCCGCTGCTGATGCAGCCGCCCGTCAAGGGGTTCGTGACGATGGGGCTCGACCCCGGCTACCGCATGGGCTGCAAGGTGGCGGTCGTCGACGGCACGGGCAAGGTGCTTGCGACCGACGTCGTCTATCCCACCTACGGCGAAAGACAGAAGCGGGAGTGCATCGAAAAACTCAAGGCGCTCATTCTCAGGCATCAGGTCAAGCACATCGCGATCGGCAACG
>CANROI010000140.1 GCA_947632165.1 uncultured Clostridia bacterium | reverse complement strand
TGGTATTCGCAGTATCCGGCGCGGGAGTGCTCGGCGCTCGAAGAACTTGCGCGGGCGCGGGGGCTCCTCGTCTCCTGTGGGAGCGATTATCACGGCCGGAACAAGATCGTCCCCTTGGGGCAGGTCTGCTGCGACGGCATTGTCCCCTGCGGGGATATCTCGCTGCTCTCCCGCTGCAAACGGCTGTATCGGCTGTGAACGGATTATCGATTTTTCGGAACCGCGCAAAAAGGCGCGGTTTTTTGCCGCCCAAGCGCGGCAAAATTTTGCATAGAAAGGCAAAAACCTCCGCATATTGAAAGTATACGGAGGTTTTTCGAATGAAAGCAACGGGAATTGTGAGAAGGATCGACGAGCTCGGCAGGGTCGTCATCCCCAAGGAAATAAGGAGGACGCTGCGGATCAGGGAGGGGGATCCCCTCGAACTCTTCACCGACCGCGACGAACTCATGCTCAAGAAATACTCGCCCATCGCGAGCATCGAACAGTTCGCAAAGGGCACGGCGAAGTCGCTCAACGAACAGAGCGGGTATCTCGCAGTCATCTGCGATACGGACGGCGTTCTGCAGGCGAGCGGGCAGGGCAAGAAATCGCTCACGGGCAAGACCGTCTCGGACAAGATGACGGAAGTCATGCTCTCGCGGCGGAGCTATCTTGCGAACAAGGCGGAGGGGGGAGACATCCTGCCCATCGCCTCCGACAGCGACCTCACGGTGACGGCGCAGGTGATCGTACCCGTCGTCTCGAACGGGGATTGCCTCGGCGCGGTCGTGCTGCTCTCGACGGACGAGGGTGCAATCATGGAGTCGTCGGCGGTCAAGCTCGCGCGGCTCACGTCGGATATCATTGCGAATCAATTTGAATGAGAGAGTTCACGCGATTTCTTGCTTGCTTGCGGCTTGCCGCAAGCGGCGCGCCGCGCGCGGCGTAAGAAATCGCCGTGAGGGGTCGGGTCTCGATTTTCATGTAACCGTATCGCCCACGCACGGTCTGCCTTGTGCAGACATTAAGCCGAAAGGGTTCGGCAAATTGTGTGCGCTGCCGCAGGGGAACCCTGCTTCGCGCCGTATTTGGGAAGCGCGGAAGCGTTCTAATCATGTCATGCTGAACGGAGGCGTTAGCCGAAGTCGCCCCGCGCGCGTTCTATTCTCTAAGCGCGGCACGAGCCCGAAGAGCGAAGTCAGCATCGCCGCAGCATTAAAAACAAGGCGATGGTTCGACTTCGCTCACCATGACATATTGGGGAAGCTTGTCTGTTTACCGTCATACCGACGATCAAGCATTAAGGCCGGATTCTTGGCTGCCCCTTGCGGGGCGGCTACGGTACATATGAAAAGGGCCAAATTTCTTCGCTCCGCCGCGGTGCTCTCCGTCGGCGGCATCGCCGCAAAGGCGATCGGCGCCCTCTACCGCATTCCGCTCTCCAATCTGCTCGGCGGATTCGGCATGGGGCTGTATCACATGGCCTATCCGCTCTATTGCGTGCTGCTCGCCTTCTCCTCGGCGGGGATTCCGACGGCATTCTCCCGCCTGATCGCCCGCGAGACGGCGCGCGGGCAGGGTAGCCGCGAGACGCTCCGCACGGCGCTGCGTCTCTTTGCGGGGCTGGGGCTCTGCGGCGCCGCGCTGATGTGCCTGATCGCGCCGCTCATGAGCCGTCTGCAGGGGCAGGCGGAGCTTTCCGCATGCTATACGGCGCTCGCGCCCTCCGTCTTCTTCGTCTCCCTCATCGCGGTGCTCAGGGGATATTTTCAGGGCAAGAGCCGCATGGCGCCCACGGCGGTCTCGGAGCTCTGCGAGGAGCTCGTGAAGGCGGGCGCGGGGCTGCTGTTTGCCCGCCGCTTTTCGGAGGACCCCGTTCGTGCGGTCGTGTGGTGCCTTGCCGCGGTCAGCCTGTCGGAGGCGGCGGCGCTCCTCTATCTCATGTTGCGCGTGCGGGGCGCGGAGTGCGGCCCCTCGCTCTCCGCGCGGCGGACGAGCGGCTCCGAGGTCTTCTTTTCCGCCCTTCCCGTCATGGCGTCGGCGGGGCTCATGCCCCTCTCGCGCACGGCGGACAGCGTGCTCGTCGTGCGCTTGCTGCCGCAGAGCTCCGTCCGCGCCGTCTCCCTCTACGGGCTGTATGCGGGCGGCGCGCTCTCCCTCGTCTCCCTGCCCGCCACAGCGTGTTACGGGCTCGCTGCGGCGTCCGTGCCCGCCGTCTCCCGCGCCTGCGCCCGCGGCGACGGGGCGGAGGCGCAACATCGCGCGCTCTGGGCGCTCTTTCTCACCCTTTTGCTCTCGCTGCCCTGTGCGCTGGGGCTGTTTTTTCTGGCGCGGCCCGTCGTCTCGCTGCTCTATCCCGCCCTCGCCGCGGGGGACAGGGAGACGCTCGTCTCGCTCGTGCGGCTGCTCTCGGTGAGCGCCGTGAGCATTGCGGGCGTGGATACGCTTGCGGCCTGCCTCGCGGGCATGGGGAGGGCGAAGCATGCGGCGCTCTCCATGCTGCTTGCGGTGACGCTCAAATTTCTTCTGCAGTGGTGGCTCGTGCCCGCGCTCTCCGTCATCGGCGCAGCGGTTGCGGCAAATGCCTCCTATCTGGTTGCTTTTTTTCTCGATTTGTTTTATACTGTAAGAAAAAAACGGGTGAAGCAGCATGATAACCATTGTAAGTCTCGGAACGGAGCGGGGAGATCTCTCCCTTCGGGCGCTGGCGGCGCTGAAGCAGGCGGACGAAGTGCTTGTGCGGACCGCCGCAATTCCCTCGGCGCAGACGCTTGACGACGAGGGGATCCATTATGAGACGCTCGATTTTCTCTATGAGAAGAGCAGAAACTACGACACGCTGACCAAAAAGCTCGCCGCGGAGGTCAGGCGGCGGGCGAAGGGCAGGCATGTTTGCTATTGCGTGGACGGCAGCGCGGGTGAGGACGCGGCGGCGCAGCTGCTTCTCGGGCGCGGCGCGGCGGTGGTGGACGGCCGGTCCAAAGCCGCATATTTTGCGTCGAAAGCGGGGCTCTCGGGGGATTATACCGCCGTCTCGGCCTTTGCGCTTTCCGGGGCGCGGCTCGTCCGTCCCCTCGTCGTGTACGACCTGACCCGCGACAACGCCGCGGATGTGAAATTGCTCCTTGCCGAAGCGTTCGGCGACGAGGCGCCCGCACAGCTCGTCTCGGGCGGCGAGGCGGTCCCGATCCCCCTCTACGAGGCGGACCGCGGGGCGGACTACTCCTTTGCGGGGCTGGTCCTTCCGGAGGAGGACGTCTTGCAAAAGAAGCGGTTCGGCTTCGAGGACCTTATCTGGATCCTGCGTCGTCTGCGCGCGCCCGACGGCTGCCCCTGGGACCGGGTGCAGACGCACGAGAGCATCCGCATCAACGCGATCGAGGAGGCGTACGAGCTCGTCGACGCGATCGACCTCAAGGATCCCGACAAGATGCGCGAGGAGGCGGGAGATGTGCTGATGCAGTCCCTCTTCCACACCCTCATCGAGGAGGAGAAGGGGAACTTCACCGTGACCGACATGCTCACGGAACTCTGCGAAAAGCTGATCACGCGGCACACGCATGTGTTCGGACAGGACAAGGCCTCGGGCGCGGAGGGCGCGCTCACGGTCTGGGAGAAGAACAAGATGACAGAGAAGCACCAGACGACCTATTCGGACGCCGTGAACGACGTTCCCGAGTGCTTCCCCGCGTTGCTTCGGGCGCAGAAGATCGCAAAGCGGGTCGAAAAAGGGGGCTGGGATCCCGCCACTTTGGAGAATTTCGAGCAAAAGTTCCGCGAGGAATACGAAGAACTGCTCGAGGCCCATCGCTCGGGCGACGGGGCGCGGATCAGCGAAGAGCTCGGCGATGTTCTGTTCTGCACCGTGGAGCTCGGGCGGGCGATGGGGGCGGACTGCGAGCAGTCCCTCCTCGACACCGTCAAAAAAATGCAGAGGCGCTACACAAAATACGAATCGCTCGTCCTCGCCGACGGAAAAGATGTGCACGAACTGTCGGACGAGGAGAAGAACGAATACTACCGGCGGGCAAAAAATGAGCTTTGAGGTCGCGGGGCTGACCCTTCCGAACAATATCTTTCTTGCGCCCATGGCGGGATACACCAACTATCCCTTCCGCAAGATGTGCCGTTCGCTCGGCGCGGGGCTCGCATTCACCGAAATGGTGAGCTGCAAGGGGCTCTTGTACGGCAGCGA
>CANROI010000139.1 GCA_947632165.1 uncultured Clostridia bacterium | reverse complement strand
GCGGAATTCACTTCCGCCGTGCGCGACTCAATTTGCCGAACCCCTTCGGCTTACTGTCCGTGCAAGGCAGATTGTGGGTGGGCGATAACGTTACATGAAAACCGAGAGCCGACCCCTCACGAAATTTTTCCGCAAGGAAAAATTTGTGAACCACTTGCGTTAGGCGGAATTCACTTCCGCCGTGCGCGACTCAATTTGCCGAACCCCTTCGGCTTACTGTCCGTGCAAGGCAGATTGTGGATGGGCGATAACGTTACATGAAAACCGAGAGCCGACCCCTCACGAAATTTTTCCGCAAGGAAAAATTTGTGAACATAATTGCGTGAACATTTACCCAAAGATCCCCTTCCGTTCGCGGATCTCTTTGACGGTGAAACCCGCATCCGTCACGCAGGCGGCGAGCGCCTCGTCCGTGATCTCGCACTCGACGAAGATGATCCCCTTCTTGAAATTCGCCTTGGCGCCGCTGACCCCGTCGAGCAACATCAGCTTCTTCTCCGCGCGCTCCGCGCAGCGCTTGCAGCACATTCCCTCTACTTCAATCACTCTTTTCATGCGGTCATTATAGCACAAATCGCCGAATTTGCAAACAATATGGACGGTATTTGGGGTAAATTCAGACTTGACCGCCATGAATTTTCGGAGTATAATATTCCTATGGACTTCCCTTTTAAGCATGCGATCTTCGACCTCGACGGCACGCTGCTCGATTCCATGAACATGTGGAACGACGTGGACCGCAAGTTTCTCGCGCAGCGCGGGCTGCCCTGCTCGCCGGAGTATGTCCGCGCCGTAAAGACGCTCAACTTTTCGGACGCCGCGCGCTTCACCGTGGACCTCTACAACCTTGCGGAGAGCGCGGAAGAGGTGATGGCGGAGTGGTTGCGCCTTGCAAGGCAGGCGTATGAGCGTGAAATTACGCTCAAGCCCTCCGCGGGGGAATTCGTGCGGGCGCTCAGGGCGCGCGGTGCGGCGCTCGCGGTCGCGACCTCCTCCAAACCCGAACTCTACCTTCCCGCGCTCATCCGCTGCGGGATCGCGGACTGCTTCTCCGCGTTCGTCACGACCGAGGAACTCGGCTGCGGGAAAGACAGCCCGAAGGTCTACCTCGAGGCGGGAAGGCGCCTCGGCGCCGCCCCTGCGGAATGCGCCGTGTTCGAGGATCTCCTCACGGGCGCGCGATGCGCGAAGGCCGCCGGCTTTTACACCGTTGCGGTCTACGATCCCCATGCCGCCGCGGACGAGGCCGCCCTGCGCGCGCTTGCGGACCGGTACATCCGCTCCTTCGCCGAACTGTTGTAAGTTTTGCAAAAAATCCGCCGGTTGCATATCATAAATGTATGCAGCGGCGTACAATCATCGGGATCCTCTATCTTTTGGGCGCGGCGCTCGGTTTCGCCTGTATGAACTTGTTCGTGAGTCTCTCGGGCGAACTCCCCGTCATGCAGAAGGTGTTCTTCCGCAATCTCTTTGCGGCGGGCATCCTCTTTTTTTTGCTCCTCTTCTCGCGCGGCCGCTTCCGCATCCGCCGCGGCTGCGGGCGCTGGCTCTTTTTGCGGGCGATCGTCGGATTCCTCGGCGTCGTGTTCAATTTTTACGCCATCGACCGCCTCGACAGCATCTCCGACGCCTCCATCCTCAACAAACTCTCCCCCTTTTTTGCGATCTTCTTCAGCGCGGTGCTGCTCAAAGAGCGGCCCGCCCCGAGCGAGCTCCTCTTCGTCGCGGTCGCCTTTGCGGGCGCCGTCTGCGTCGTCCGTCCCTCGGCGGGGATCGACCTTCTGCCCGCGCTCTCGGGCGTTCTGAGCGGCGCCGCGGCGGGCTTCGCCTACACCTGCGTGCGGGTGCTCGGCGTCAAGGGCGAGCGCGCCGCCATGACCATCTTCTTCTTTTCCGCATTCTCTACCCTCGCCGCGCTGCCCTTCTTCCTCTTCGGCTACGTTCCCATGAGCGGCAAACAGTGGCTCTTTCTCGTGCTCGCGGGGCTCTCCGCCGCCGCGGGGCAGTTCTTCATCACCGCCGCCTACCGCGCCGCCCCGGCGAGGGAGATCGCCGTGTTCGACTACGCGCAGGTGCCCATCGCCGCCGTGCTCGGTTTCCTCTTTTTGGGCCAGGTGCCCGAGCCCCTCAGCTATGCGGGCTATGCGCTCATCATCGGCGCCGCGGGCGGAAGATGCCTGCTCGCCGTGCGAAAATCGCGCAAACAGACAAAACATCGGCGAAAATAGAAGATATTTGGTCGGATTGACTTAAAATCTCCTTGCCATTTTCGCGGCAAAGTGATAAGATAGAGAGCGTATCGGAGAATTTTTACATGGATTGGGAAAAGCTGCCGCGCGAACAGATCACGAAGCGCGCCGACCGAGAGGAAAAACGGAATACCCGAGGATGGTGGATCAAGACGATCCTCCTGCTCGTGCTCGTGATCGGTTCGATCATCATGCTCTTCCCGCTGGGCGACTATCTCACGGGCGAGGAGGTCAAACAGCTCTCCCTGCCCGAACTTCTGAAGACGATCAACTATCCCCTCTTCGCCCTGCTCCTCGGCGTGATCGTGCTCTACATCCTCACCGAGAGCGGCAAATATGCGTATATGCTCAAGGTATACACGGGGAAATTCCGCTTCCGCATTGCGCTCAAGACCATGTTCCTCGGGAAGTATTACGACGGCATCACCCCCCTCTCCACGGGCGGGCAGCCCTTCCAGATCCTCTATCTGCATAAGAAAGATATCCCCGCAGGCGCGGCCTCGGCGATCCCCATCCTCCGCTACATCGTGAGCATCTTCTTTCTGTCCCTGCTCTCGGTCATTCTGCTGATCCTCACGCCGGACTACATCGACCAGAACGAGACGGTCAATCTGACCACGCTTATCATCGCCTGGATCTCGCTCGGGATCAATGTGCTCGTGCCCGTCACGATCGTCCTGTTCTCGATCTTCCCCAAGACCTGCAAACGGATCGTCATGCTCATCGTCAAACTGCTTTCGAAGCTGCGCATCGTCAAGCACCGCTATCCGACCGCGATGCGCTTTGTGCGGGAGATGAGCGAATACAGCTATGCGACCCGGCAATTCTGGAAGCAGTTCTTCAAATTCATCCCCCTGCTCCTCCTCTGCATCCTCGAGAGCTTGCTCTTTGTGACCATTCCCTTCTTCGCGGTGATCGCCATCGCAAACGTCACGCCGAGTTTCGAACTCGCCATGCAGATCGCCTGCCTCGTCATCATCACGCGCTACACGGCGCTGCTCGTGCCCACGCCGGGCAATACGGGCGCGATGGAGGCGGCGAGCACCCTCGTGTTCAGCCTCGTCACGGGCATCGAGACCGTTGTCGGCTGGGTCATCCTCGTCTGGCGGTTCCTGACCTACTACGTCTACATCCTCTCGGGGATCGGGATCAACATCTTCGAGATCATCCGCGGCGCCGTCAGAAACCGGCGGGCCGCAAAATCGGAGTAAAGGCACCTGTGGCCGAAAACAGAGAAAAGGCATACATCGGAAACGGCGCCCGACCGCAAGATCTTGCGGTCGGGCGCCGGAATTTTACGGAGCTTTTTCAGGCGAGCGGGACGATCGTCGCCGTCGCCTTCCCTTTGTGGAGGACAAGATAGCAATAGCTCGGAGCGGCGTAGGAGCCGAGCGCGCCGGGGTTGACGCAGAGCACCCCGTCCACCGTTTCGATCCTCGCCTCGTGCGTGTGGCCGTAGAGCGCGACCTCGCAGCCGCGCTCTCTTGCGCGGGCGGCGAGGCGGGAGAGCCCGCTCTTGACGCCGTAGCGGTGCCCGTGGCAGCAGAGCACGGAGAGCCCCTCCGCCTCGAGCACGAGTTCCTCGGCGCCGTACGAAAAATCGCAATTGCCGCGGCAGATGAAGTACTTTTCCGGCGCCTGCGCGCAGAACTGCCTCAGATCGGAGGAACCGTCGCCGAGATGGACGACGAAATCGTTTTCGGCAAAGAGCGGCGCAAGCCGTTCGAGCGCCTTGGCGCTCCTTCCGTGGGAATCGGAGAGGACGATCAACGTTTTCATAGTGCTTCCTTCAGCGCGCGGAGCGCCCGTCCGCGGTGGGACACGGCATTCTTCTGCGCCTCGCTCGCTTCGGCAAAGGTCATGCCGAGCTCGTCGGAGCGGAACACCATTTGATAACAAATCCGAACGCTCGATTTCCTCTAACGAGATGCGAATTGTTCCGTCCTTGTAGTTGCAAGT
>CANROI010000138.1 GCA_947632165.1 uncultured Clostridia bacterium | reverse complement strand
ACGAGGGGCTGAATACGGGCGGCATGGGCACGGTCGCGCCCAACCCCTACTATACGCCCGAGATCGCAAAAGAGTGCATGGATACGATCTTTTTGCCCACGATCCGCGCGATGAAGGCGGAGGGGCGGACCTTCCGGGGCTGCCTCTATTTCGGGCTCATGCTCACGCCCAAGGGGCCCAAGGTCATCGAATACAACTGCCGCTTCGGCGATCCCGAAACGCAGGTTGTGCTCCCGCTTTTGAAGAGCGACCTTCTCACGATCATGCGGGCGTGCCGCGAGGGGACGCTGAGAGAGGACATGGTGGAATTTTCTTCGGGGGCGGCCTGCTGCGTCGTGCTCGCCTCCGACGGATATCCCAAAAAATACGAGACGGGCTTCGAAATCACCCTTCCGGAAACGGCGGAGGGGGAGGCGATCTATGTGGCGGGCGCAAAGCGCACGGAGGGGAAGCTGTACACCGCGGGCGGCAGAGTGCTCGGCGCGGTGGCGACGGCGGACGATCTGAAGACGGCGATCGCGCGGGCATACGCCCTCGCCGACAGGATCTCGTTCCGGAACGCCTACAAGCGGAGCGACATCGGCCGGCGCGCGCTCAGGGCGATCGGGGAGGAATAAATGGTTTACAGAATTTACGTCGAAAAGAAGGACGGATTCGACCACGAGGCGAGGGCGCTGCTCTCGGACGTGCGCGAATTTTTGGGCATCGGCGCGGAGCGGATCCGCGTCATCAACCGCTACGACGCGGAGGACATCGACGAAGCGCTCTTCGGAACGGCGGTGCGCACCGTCTTTTCGGAGCCGCAGATGGACCGTGCGACCCCGTCCGTCGAGCTCGGCGGGGCGCAGGTGTTCTGTTCGGAGTATCTGCCCGGGCAGTTCGACCAGCGCGCCGATTCGGCGGCGCAGTGCATCCAGCTCATCTCCAAGGGGAAGCGCCCGATCATCCGCACGGCAAAGGTCTATGCCGTCTACGGCAAGGTGAGCGCGGAAGAGCTCTCCGCGATCAAGCGCTATGTCATCAACCCCGTGGAGAGCCGCGAGGCGGGCATGGAACTTCCCGCAACGCTGAAAATTTCTCACCCCGTCCCCACCGAAGTGGAAACTCTTCACGGATTCCTCGGCCTCGACCGGAAGGGGCTTGCCGATTTCGTCGGAAAATACGCCCTCGCGATGGACGAGGACGACATCGCCTTCTGCAGGGACTACTTCGAGCGCGAACGGCGGGATCCCACGCTGACCGAGATCAGGATGATCGACACCTATTGGTCCGATCACTGCCGCCATACCACCTTTTTGACGACGATCAACGGCGTCAAATTCGGGGATCAGCTCCTCGAGGACGCCTATTCGGAATATCTCGCCGCGCGCAGGGAGCTCGGCCGCACCAAACCCGTCAATCTCATGGACATCGGCACGATCGCCTGTAAACTCCTGAAGAAACGCGGGCTCCTTAAAAAGCTTGACGAGAGCGACGAGATCAACGCCTGCACGGTGAAGATCAAAGTGACCGTAGACGGCAAAGAGGAGGATTGGCTGCTTCTCTTCAAGAACGAAACGCACAACCACCCGACGGAGATCGAGCCCTTCGGCGGCGCAGCGACCTGCATCGGCGGGGCGATCCGCGATCCGCTCTCCGGAAGATCTTACGTCTATGCCGCGATGCGCGTCACGGGCGCGGGGGATCCCTTAAAGCCCGTCTCGGAGACGCTTGCGGGCAAGCTCCCGCAGCGCAAGATCGTCACGACCGCGGCGGCGGGCTATTCTTCCTACGGCAACCAGATCGGGCTTGCGACGGGGCAGGTGGACGAGCTCTACCACGAGGGATATGTCGCCAAACGGCTCGAGATCGGCGCGGTCATCGCCGCAACGCCCGAGAAAAACGTGCGCCGCGAGGTGCCCGCCCCCGGCGACAAGGTCATCCTCCTCGGCGGAAGAACGGGCAGAGACGGCTGCGGCGGCGCCACGGGCTCGAGCAAATCGCACACGCTCGAATCGCTCACCCATTGCGGCGCGGAGGTGCAGAAGGGCAACGCGCCCGAGGAACGCAAGCTCCAGCGCCTCTTCCGCAACCGCGAGGCCATGCTGCTTATCAAGCGGTGCAACGACTTCGGCGCGGGCGGCGTGTCCGTCGCGATCGGCGAACTTGCGGACGGGCTTGCGATCGACCTCGACCTTGTACCCAAAAAATACGACGGCCTCGACGGCACCGAGCTTGCGATCTCCGAATCGCAGGAGCGCATGGCGGTCGTCGTCGAAGCGGAGAACGCCGCGCGGTTCATCGAGCTCGCGGAGCGGGAAAATCTCGAGGCGACCGTCGTTGCGACCGTCACGAAGGAGCCCCGCCTCGTGATGACGTGGAACGGGAAGAAGATCGTCGACGTCTCGCGCGAATTTTTGAACAGCAACGGCGCGGAGAAGCACATCACCGTCGCGCCCGAAAAATACAGAGATTATCAAAAGGAGCTCCCGTCCGACTTTTCGGAGGGCTATCAGGCGCTCGCGGGCGATCTGAACGTCTGCTCCAAGCGCGGGCTTTCGGAGCGGTTCGATTCGACCATCGGCGCGGGCACCGTGCTCATGCCCTTCGGCGGAAAGTATCAGATGACGCCGCCGCAGGCGATGGTCCACCTCATTTCCGTCGAAAAGGGACACACCGACACCGTCTCCTTCATGAGCTGGGGCGGCAATCCCTACATTGCGGAGAAGAGCCCCTATCACGGCGCTTATCTTGCGGTCGTGGAGAGCGTGAGCAAGCTCGTGGCGAGCGGGGCCTCTCTCGAGGACAGCTATCTCACCTTCCAGGAATATTTCGAAAAGCCGATGAAGGATCCGAAGCGCTGGGGGCAGCCCCTTGCGGCGCTCCTCGGCGCCTTCAAGGCACAGAAGGAGCTCGGCATCGCCGCCATCGGCGGAAAAGATTCGATGAGCGGCACCTTCGAACACATCGACGTTCCGCCCACCCTCGTCTCGTTCGCCGTGACGACGGGAAAAGTGGGGGAGGTCGTCTCGCCCGAGTTCAAGGCAGCGGGGCACAAGGTCGTCCTCCTGACGCCCGAATACGACGAAAGCGGCCTGCCCGTTACCGCCTCCCTCATGCACAATTTCAAGCGCGTGACGGAGCTTCTGAGGAGCGGGAAGGCGGTCTCCTGCTATACGCCCGCCTACGGCGGCGTTGCGGAGGGGATTCTCAAAATGTGCCTCGGCAATCAGATCGGCTTTACTTACGATGACGCCGTAACAATGTCCGATATCTTCAGCTATCATTACGGTGCGTTTATTCTCGAACTCGTGGAGGATATCGATCTTGGCATTGCGCTCGGGAGAACGGACGGATCTGCCCGCATTGCGTATTTGGGATCGGGCAATCCGCTTTCCGCGCTGCAGCGCATCTACGAAGAGAAGCTCGAGCCCGTCTATCCCTGCAACATTCCGGCGCCCGAAGCGCCCGCGCAGACGGTGAGCTACACCCGCGAGAGTGTGCTCGTGCCCGCGGTCAAATTTACCAAGCCGCGCGTGCTCATCCCCGTGTTCCCGGGCACCAACTGCGAGTATGATACGGCGAAGGCGTTCGAGGACGCCGGCGCGGAGACGGAGATCTTCGTCATCCGCAACCATACGGCGGACGAGGTCGCCCGCTCCTCCGAAGAATTTTCCGCACTCATGAAGGACAGCCAGATCGTCTTTCTCCCGGGCGGATTCTCGGGCGGCGACGAGCCGGACGGCTCCGGTAAGTTCATCACGGCGTTCTTCCGCGGCGCGGAGGTGCGGCAGCAGGTCGAGGACCTTCTCAACCGCCGCGACGGGCTGATGGGCGGCATCTGCAACGGGTTCCAGGCGCTCATAAAGTTGGGGCTCGTGCCCTACGGCAGGATCATGGAGACGGACGAGCACTGCCCTACGCTCACCTATAACGACATCGGCCGTCACCAATCCCGCATTGTGCGGGTGCGGGTCTCCTCCGTCAATTCGCCCTGGCTTTCGGGCGTCAGAGTGGGCGAGGTGTACTCCGTTCCGATCTCCCACGGCGAGGGGAAGTTCATCGCGGAGGGCGCGCTCATGGAGGAACTCGCCCGGAAGGGGCAGATCATGACGCAGTACGTCGATCTGAAAAACAGCGCCACGATGGACGTGCGCTTCAATCCCAACGGCAGCATGAACGCGGTCGAGGGCATTCTCTCGCCCGACGGCAGGATCTTCGGGAAGATGGGACATGCCGAACGGAAGGGAAACGGGCTCTACCGCAACGTCCCCGGCAATTACGACATGAAGCTGTTCGAGAGCGCGGTGAGATA
>CANROI010000137.1 GCA_947632165.1 uncultured Clostridia bacterium | reverse complement strand
TGTCCCGCGCCAACTTCGACGGCACGATGACGACGGTTCCCACCGCAGAAGACCGCACGGCAGACGCGACCTTCCTCAACGGGTTCAAATTCGATATCGCCGCGTACGATGAAAAATACGGCGCAGAATACAAGCAGACCGAAGTGCCCAAGACGGGCGTAAAACCCGCGGAAGGGGACTATCAGCTCTACGACCTCATTCAGTTCAACCGTGAAACGGGCGAAGTGAAGGTGGACTATGACGATCCCAAGTGGGACAACATTCTCGACCGCCTTACGGTGGAGGAGATGCTGAACCTCATCGGAACGGGCAACTTCAACACGATGTATATCGAGAGCATCGGCAAACCCAAGACAACGGATCCCGACGGCCCCGCGGGCTTCACCAACTTCATGGGGGATCCCACCGTCTACGGCACTTGCTTCTATGCCTCCGAATGCGTCGTCGGCGCCACCTTCAACCGCGACCTCGCGCACGATATGGGCGTGATGGTCGGCATTGAGGGGCTCTTCGGCAACGTCAAGGGCGACGGCAGACCCTATGCCGGTTGGTATGCTCCCGCGGTAAATATCCACAGAAGTCCTTTCTCGGGCAGAAATTGGGAATACTATAGCGAAGATCCGCTTCTTTCGGGCAAAATGGGCTCCAATGTCGTGAAGGGCGCAAAGAGCATGGGCGTCTATACATACGTCAAGCACTTTGCCGTCAACGACCAGGAGACCAACCGCGATACGAACGGGCTCGTCACATGGCTCAACGAGCAGGCGCTCCGCGAGATCTATCTCAAGCCCTTCGAGATTATCGTGAAAGAGGGCGGCACCAACGCCATGATGTCCTCGTTCAACCGCATCGGCTTTGTCTGGGCGGGCGGCAACCATGAACTCCTCACCTCTGTGCTGAGAGAGGAGTGGGGCTTCAAGGGCATGGTCATCACCGACTACAACCTGCAGTCGGACGGCTATATGTCTCCCAACCAATTCCTCCGTGCGGGCGGGGATCTCAACCTCGTGCAGGGCGGCTTCCCTTACACACCTACGGCGGATGACGCAACGCAGATCTGGCTGCTCAGAAGAGCGACGAAGAACATCCTCTTCACGGTGGCGCAGTCCTGCGCAATGAACGGCCTCGGGGAGGGCGGCGGTGTCTATACCTACGCGCTTCCCATGTGGGTCATTATCATGGCGGTCGTGATCGCCGTGATTGCAGTCGGCTTCGGCGTCTGGGGATTCTTTGCGATCCGTAAAGCAAAGAAGAAGCAGGCGGCGGAATAATTTCCTCCTATGCGAGAGCGGCGCAGCCCTATGGCTGCGCCGCTTAACTTTCTTTGAAAGCGCGGCAAATGAATTGCCGCAAAGCAGTTGCAAAGTCCGCAAAAAAAAGCTATAATATTTTTACAAATCCGATTTTCGGCGGACGGCGCAGACATCTTCCGCGCCGGACGTTAAGGAACGAACATGGCGAAGGCAAATCAAAACTTACGCAATTTCTGTATCATCGCCCACATCGACCACGGCAAGAGCACCATTGCAGACCGCATTATGGAGCTCACCGGGCAGGTAAGTAAGCGCGATATGGAGGAACAGCTTCTCGACAGTATGGACATCGAGCGGGAGCGTGGCATCACGATCAAGCTTGCGCCCGTCCGCATGTATTACACGGCGCTCGACGGGCAGGAGTACGAATTCAACCTCATCGATACCCCCGGGCATGTGGACTTCACCTACGAGGTCTCCCGTTCCCTCGCCGCCTGCGAGGGGGCGCTCCTCGTCGTGGACGCCACGCAAGGGGTGGAGGCGCAGACGCTCGCCAACGTCTATCTCGCCCTCGAAAACGACCTCGAGATCGTCCCCGTCATCAACAAGATCGATCTGCAGTCCGCGCGGATCGACGAGGCAAAGAACGAGATCGAGGACGTCATCGGGCTCGACTGCGAGGGTTGCCCCTGCGTTTCCGCAAAAGAGGGCACCAACATCCGCGACATTTTAGAGGCGGTCGTAAGACAGATCCCGCCCCCCGACGGGGATGACGAGGCGCCCCTCAAGGCGCTCATCTTCGACAGCTATTACGACAACTACAAGGGCGTCATCCTCTTCGTGCGGCTCAAAGACGGCAGCGTGAAGGTGGGGGACAAGATCAGATCCTTCCTCTCCGAAAAGACTTACGACGTCACCGAAGTCGGCGCGTTCGCGCCCTTCCTGCAGCCCAAACCCATTCTGAAGGCGGGGGAGGTCGGCTACATTGCGGCGAGCATCAAGTCGATCGAGGACGTCGCCGTCGGCGACACGGTCACGCATGCGGATCGCCCCGCCGCGGAGCCGCTTCCCGGGTATAAAAAGGTCCAGCCCGTTGTCTTCTGCGGCATCTATCCGCTCGACGGGAGCAAGTTCCTCGACCTCAAAGAGGCGATCTTAAAGCTCAAGCTCAACGACGCGTCTCTCACCTTCGAGCCGGACAACTCGGTCGCGCTCGGATTCGGCTTCCGCTGCGGCTTTTTGGGGCTTTTGCACATGGAGATCATCCAGGAGCGCATCGAGCGGGAGTTCAACCTCGACATCATCACGACGGCGCCCTCCGTCTCCTACCTCGTCCACAAGACGGACGGCACGAGCTTCTATGTGGACAATCCCTCGCATCTTCCGCCCCCTTCGGACATCGACTACATGGAGGAGCCGATCGTCAAGGCGGAGATCTTCACCCCGCCCGACTATGTGGGGTCGATCATGGAGCTCTGCCAGGACAAGCGGGGGGTGTTCAAGGACATGACCTACCTCGACGCGCGGCGTGTAAAGCTCGAATACCGCCTGCCGCTCAACGAGATCGTCTATGACTTTTTCGACGGACTCAAGTCCCGCACCCGCGGCTATGCGAGCTTCGACTACGAGCTCGTCGGCTACGAAAGGAGCAAGCTCGTGCGCATGGATATCCTTCTGAACGGCGAGATCTGCGACGCGCTCTCGATCATCGTGCACGAGGACCGCGCCTACGGCAGAGGGCGCACGCTCTGCGAAAACCTGAAGGACGCCATCCCGCGGCAGCTCTTCGAGATCCCCGTGCAGGCCGCGATCGGCGGAAAGATCATCGCCCGCGAGACGGTGAAGGCAGTGAGAAAAGACGTGCTCGCCAAGTGCTACGGCGGCGACATCACGCGGAAGAAGAAACTGCTCGAAAAACAGAAAGAGGGCAAAAAGCGGATGCGGCAGATCGGCACCGTGGAGGTGCCCTCCGAAGTGTTCATGCAGATTTTGAAGACGAACAAAGATTAGTTCACGAAAAATCTTTTGCTGCGCAAAATCTTTTTCCGTGAGGGATTAAGTTTCGGACTTCATGTAACTTTATCACCCACGAGCGGTCTGCCTTGTGCAGACATTAAGCCGAAAGGGTTCGGCAAATTGGGTCGCGCACGGCGGAAGTGAATTCCGCCTAACGCAAGTGATTCACGAAAAAGTTCACAGATTTCTTTGCTCGCGGACATGATTGGAGAACGTCTCACCGTTCTGATTATGTCATGCTGAGCGCGTCGAAGCATCGCCTTATGAAAAAGTGCGGTTCTGTTCGTGGAAGGATTTGGGAAGCGCCTTGGCGCCCCTGTAGGGGAGCTGTCACGAACGCATGTGAGTGACTGAAGGGTTTTAATGTCATGCTGAGCGTGTCGAAGCATCGCCTTGTTTATTCTGCGGCGGAATTACATCAGAAGAACGCAGAAGGGAAAATCTTATGAGCAATTTCGATCAAGCCGTGTATGAATACTTAAAGACGGTGCCGAGGGGGAAAGTCGTCACCTATGGCATGATCGCGCGGGCGATCGGACGGCCGAAGGCGAGCCGCCTCGTGGGGAACGCCCTCCATCGCAACCCGACGCCCGTCGTCGTGCCCTGCCACAGGGTCGTCAACCGCGAGGGTCGGCTCGCGCCCGCGTTCGCGTTCGGCGGGCTCGACATGCAGGCGCAGCTCCTCCGCGCCGAGGGCGTGGAAGCCGAAAGCGGCTACGTCGATTTAAGCAAATATCTCTGGGAGGGAAACTGATTTGCCTGGAATCTATATTCACATTCCGTTTTGCAGACAAAAATGCAGATACTGCGACTTTACGTCCTTCCCCAACCGCCTTGGGTTTGCCGAGGCGTATATGGCGTGCCTCTATAAGGAGATCGAACTGCGGGGCAAAGAGCTCGAAAAAGAGACGTTCGACACCGTCTATTTCGGCGGGGGAACGCCCTCCGTCATCGACCCGAACTACATTTACGGCGCGATGAAGCAGATCAAAAAATGCTTCCGTCTCTCCAAAGACCCCGAGATCACGATCGAGATGAACC
>CANROI010000136.1 GCA_947632165.1 uncultured Clostridia bacterium | reverse complement strand
TCGGAGAGCACGAGGACGCCCAGCGAGCCGAGCAGTTTGTTCACGCCGTGGTTGATCTCCGGATCGGCGTGGTAGGGCCTGCCCGTCAGGATGACGGCCTGTTTGCCCTCCCGTTCCGCGAGGGCGAGCACCTCCCGCCCCTTCTCCCTGAGGTCGGCATGGAATTCCTCCATGCGGCGCATCCCCTCATCGAGCCCCTTGCGCACGAGCGACTCGGAGATCTTGTATTTCCCGAGCGTGCGGACAAGGGTTTTGACCGTCGCTTTCCGCTCGTTGAGGTCGAGGTAGGGCATGAGGAAGTTGTCCCCGTTCAGGCGCTCGTTGTTTGCCTTCAACAGTTCGGGATAGTAGGCGACGACGGGACAGTTATAGTGATTGACGGAGTCATGCTCATCGAGATTGTAGCTCTCGCAGGGGTAGAAGATGAAGTCCACCCCCTTGTCGAGAAGGGATTCGATGTGGCCGTGCATGAGCTTTGCGGGATAGCAGGCGGTGTCGCTGGCGACGGTGTGCTGCCCCTTGAAATAGAGCTCGCGCGAGCTCTTCTCGGAGAGGACGACCTTGAAGCCGCACGTCTCGAAGAAGCCCGTCCAGAGCGGGAGCTGCTCATACATGACGAGCTGGAGCGGGAGCCCAACCGTTGCGCGCCCCTTCAGCTCTTCGTTTGGCATAGAGCGCAGTTTTTCGTATTTATAAGTGTAGAGATCGGGCGCGTTTTCGGTCCTTTTCAGACCTGCGCCGCGCTCGCATTTGTTGCCCGAGACGAACTTTCTGCCGTCCGAGAAGGTGAGCACATTCACGTTGCAATGCGCCGTGCAGCCCCTGCAGACGACGGCGCGGGCGGTATAGGCGAACCGGTCGAGCTCCGCTTCGGTGAGGATTGTGCTCATCAGGGTATCCCTGCCGGTGTTCTCGCAGGCATAGAGCGCCGCACCGAACGCCCCCATGAGCCCCGCGATCGCGGGGCGGACGACCTCTTTGCCCGTCTCTTTTTCGAAGGAGCGGAGCACCGCGTCGTTGAGGAAGGTCCCCCCCTGCACGACGATGTGTTCGCCCAATTCCTCGGGCGTGCGCGCGCGGATGACCTTGTAGATCGCATTCTTGACGATGGATGAGGAGAGCCCGGCGGAGATATCCTCGATGCTCGCCCCCTCCTTCTGCGCCTGCTTCACGGAACTGTTCATGAACACGGTGCACCGCGAGCCGAGCTCGACGGGGTGCTTTGCGAACAGCCCGAGGCGGGAAAACTCCTCGATCTCCATGCCCATCGCCTTCGCGAAGGTCTGGATGAAGGAGCCGCAGCCCGAAGAACATGCCTCGTTGAGCATGATCGAGTCGATCGCGCGGTTCTTGACCTTGAAACACTTGATGTCCTGCCCGCCGATGTCGATGATGAAGTCCACGTCGGGATTGAAATAGAGCGCCGCCTTGAAATGCGCCATCGTCTCGACGACGCCGAAGTCGATCTTGAGCGCCGCCCTGAGCATGTCCTCGCCGTAGCCCGTCACACAGGCCCCGCGGATGACGATGCGGCCGAGGGTGAGCGAATAGATCTCGCGCAGTTTGTTGACGACGATCTCGAGCGGCTGGCCGTTGTTGGTCTGATAGTGGGAATACAAAATCCTGCAGTCCGGAGTGATGAGCATGAGCTTGGTGGTCGTCGACCCCGAGTCGATGCCGAGATAGGCGTCCCCCTCGTATTTCCGGATGTCCTCGAAGGCGAGGTCGCTCCGCTTGTGGCGGGCGACGAACGCGTCATATTCCTCGCGGCTTGCAAAGAGCGGCTCCCCCGTCGAAATCTCGCCGCCGTCCGGAATGGCGCGCACGCGCGCCTCGACCGCGGAGAGCGGCTCCTCGGGGTTGGCGACGGCATAGAGCGCCGCGCCCAAGGCCATGAAGCAGGGTGCATTTTCGGGGAAGAGCGCATGTTCGTCGTCGAGCTTCAGCGTCTCCTTGAACGCCTTGCGGAGCCCCTTCAAAAAGTAGAGCGGACCGCCGAGGAAGAGCACCTTCCCCTTGATCCTGCGCCCCTGCGCGAGGCCCGAGACCGTCTGGTCGACGACGGCCTGAAAGATGGAGGCCGCAATGTCGCTCTTCTTCGCCCCCTGGTTGAGAAGGGGCTGGATATCGGACTTCGCGAATACCCCGCAGCGCGACGCGATGGGATAGACCCGCTCCGCCTCGAGCGAAAGCCTGTCCATCTCCTCCACGGAGAGGTCGAGCAAAGTCGCCATCTGGTCGATGAAGGCGCCCGTACCGCCCGCGCAGCTGCCGTTCATGCGCTGCTCCGCGCCGCCCGTGACGAAGATGATCTTCGCGTCCTCGCCGCCGAGCTCGACCGCCGCGTCCGCGTCCGGATAAAATCTGCGGATCGCTCCGTATGCGGACTGTACCTCCTGCACGAAGGGAAGTTTCCCGCGCTGGGCAAGCCCCAGCCCCGCGGAGCCCGTCACACAGAGGCGGAACGTATCCGAAAACGGGCGAACTTTTTCAAGTTCCCCCAACACACATTCTTTGATCCTGGAAAAGTGGCGCACATAGGAGGAGTACAGGATCTCCCCTGCTTCGTCGGCAACGCACACCTTGACGGTGGTGGATCCGACGTCCAAGCCGAGCAATTTTGCCATATTTCACCTTATCTTACGTTTACGATCGCGCATGCCGCCCGGCCCCGTTCGGAAGGCGGGAGCATGCCGCACCCGGGCGTGCCTATGCCCGGGGCTTTCAGATGATACCTGAATATTATATCATATCTGCGCGGGAATATCAAGTTATTCGCAAGATTTTTTACATTTGGCGTATTTCTCCCGCGTCGCATTCCCGCCCCGCAGATGGCGTTCGCTCAGGTTGACGCCGAGCACTTTCTGCACGCGCTTCGACAGCGCGGGATCGATGAGCGGGAGCCGCTGCGTGACGTCCTTGTGCACCGTGGACTTCGATACCCCAAAATGCGCCGCGCAAGCGCGCACCGTGCAGCCCGTCTCCGCAATATACGCTCCGTTCTTCCGTGCCCGGTCTTCGATATAATCCCACATGATCCGCACCCCTTGCGAATAGGTCTACCTATCCTTATGTCGAATTTGCGGGAAATATCACTTATTTCGGGAAAAGCGCTCCCATGCGCTCCTCTGAATATATGCCAAGGCCGCCGCGGGAACCGCGGCGGCCTTGGCGTCCTGAATATACGCGTATGAGGCCATGTTATGTCACGCATAGTACTAAGCAAAGCGCAAAATTTTTAAGTTTCGCCCTCATTTTTAGGCGGTTTTGCGCCCTTTCCGGCCCCTTCCCTGCGCTTGATGCACTCGGAGAGCAGAAATTCGATCTGCCCGTTGATGGAGCGGAAATCGTCCTCCGCCCAGCGCGACAGCTCCGCATAGAGCTTGGGAGAAAGCCGCAGCGGCACTTGTTTTTTCGTCTTATCGTCCTTCACGGCGCCCTCCTCCTTCCGTTATTTCCCGAACATGATCCGCTCGCTCGAAAGCATGGCGGACATCAGGCAGACGAGCCCGCCCGTATATGCGAGGTTCGCCGCAATGCTCACAAGGGCCTGCCAGATCACCGTCTCCCCTCCCAGCAGCCGTCCGATCATAACAACGGCGTTGAGGACGGGCACCGCGATGACCCAATCGCCGAGCTGTGCAAAGCCGGAGACGACGGAGATCACCATGACGAGGATCATCAGGATGCTCGTGTAGCCGGACGCCACCTTGACCGACTTCGCCAGCGTAGACACGGCGGCGATCGCGGCAACGATGAGCGGCACGACGCTCAGGATGAGCAGGAACAGGAGCAGATAGCCGGTAAATCCATAGCCGCCCGCGAGCGCACCGACACTCACGCCCATGAGTTTGGGCAGGGAGAAGATCACGCCGAAAAAGCTCGATGCGGCGCCGATGGCGGCGATGCAACTGAGCGGCAGCACCTTGCCGAGCGCGATATCCACGCGCGGCACGGAGGTCGCAAGAATGGTCGCAAGCGTCCCCCGTTCCTTCTCCCCCGCCACGGACTCGAGGGTCACGCTCATGCAGGCAGAGAAGATGAGCGTCACGACGAGGAAAGGCAGCATCTCCGCCATGATCGTCCTGCCGAGGTCCTGCCCCTCTATCACGCTGTTTGCGGTCACCTGAAAGTTGAGAAAGCTGAGCCCGTAGCTCTGCAGGAAGGAGCTGGTGAGCTGAAAGAGCGTCAAACTGTCCTCTTCGACGGCGTTGTACCAGATCTCCGCCGAGGCGCCCATGGGAGAGAGGTCAAATCCCTCCGAAAAGGCGACGAAGACGTGCGCCTCCCCCCGCTCGACGGCGCCCTTGCCCTCCTCCGCAGA
>CANROI010000135.1 GCA_947632165.1 uncultured Clostridia bacterium | reverse complement strand
TTTTCCCCTCAGCTCAGAAGTTTGAAGTAGTCGTCGGAATCGAATACGATCGAAAAGCTCATCGTTTTGCCGCTGCGGGTAACGGTGATGGTCACAGTGTCCCCCTTGCGGACTTTGAACAGCTCGTTGCCGACCATATAATTGAGGGTGATGGCCTTCTCTTCGCCGTCGTTGATCCGGATCGAATCGATCCTATCGCCCACGCGCAGCTTGCCGTAGGAGGCGCTTCCGAACGTGACCTGCGTGACGACGACCGCCTCCCGGACGAAGGCCTTGCTCGTCGTTTCGTCATAGACGCCCTCGCTCGCGGCCGCCTGCACGGTGATGCCGAGCATGGCGCGCATGGCGCCCTTCGAATCGTTCACCTTGCTGTTGTCGATCACGTTCTGCGCGATCGCAAGCCCCAAATTGGAGGGGATCGCATAGCCGAAGTTTTCGACGCCCTCCGTCTCCGTGCGCGCGTTGACGATGCCGATCAGCCTGCCGTCCGCATTGAACAGCCCGCCGCCCGAATTGCCGTGGTTGATGGGCGCGTCCGTGCGGATCTCGAGCATCTTCAGCGTCTTGCTCTCATCCGCCGAGGTGACGTTGATGTACTCCGATGTGACGGAAACGATCCCCGAACAGACGGAGATGCCTTTCAGCTCCGGGAAGCCGATCGCATAGACCCGCTCGCCCAACGTGACGGCGTCCGAATCGGCCGCCGTGACCGCCATGGCGTCGCTATGTTTCAGCAGCTGATTGTTTTCCACTTTCAGAACGGCGATGTCGTTCTCCATCGAGCCGCCCACGAAGGTCGCCGGGATCTCACCGTCCGTCCGCTCGCCCCCATAGAGATAGAGAAAGATATCGTCGCTGATGTGAGCGACCTTCTCCTTCCCCGAGCTCGATTGGTTATAGACGACATGATAGTTGGTGACGATATAGGCGTTGCCCGCGTCGCGGCTGAGGGAATAGATCACCCCGCCGCCCGCGCTCTGATAGGCGGACGATTCGAAGACGGAGGCGGTGCGTTCGAACTGCGCGACGACGTCCACCGAGGACATCATTGCACGGCTGATCCCCGCCGAGTCGTCCGTCACATTGCCGATCTCCTTGAGAAATTCCACATATGTGCCCGAATAGCCGTCCTCTTTCGCCTCTTCGTACATTCTCCTTGCGTCGGTAGAAGTGCCTCTCGTCCCTGAGAGCCACTCCCCCACCGTCCCCTCGGTGTCGATCTGCATGGAGACGTCGTAGGGATTGCCGAACGGGGAGGCGCACCCCGCAAGGGAGAGCGACAGGACCCCCGCAAGCACGATCGAAACGAATAACGCCTTTTTCTTCATAGTTTTCACCCTCCGTGATCTAATTGGGTTTTTCGATTCTATTATACCCGATTTCATGTTATAAAATCAATCGCTTCGTGAAAATTCAATGAATTTTTTTCGGGACGCGCCGCTTGCGCCGCAAAGAAGAAGGACGGAACATTCCGCTCCGTCCTTCCCCGATCTCAAAGATCGTCCGCGTCCTGGACCGGGCGCTCGCCACCGTCCGCACAGATCCCCGTATAGCTTCCGAGGGAATCTTCCGCGGAGCGCATCTTCGCGCCCTTTTCAAGACCCGTCTTTCTTTTTTCTCTCTTCATTGCTCAGCCGCAGTTCTTCGTGTCCGAAGACTTCTTTGCGCTGTTCTTGGCGTTCTTCGTTTCGTTTTCGTTCGCGTTGTTCGCCTTGTTCTGCTCACCGCAGCCGCAACCCTTCTTGTTCTTCATAAATTCTCCTTTTTGAAGGGGAGATGGAGCTCGACTTCCCCCTGCGACGCCCCGCATAAGGGGCAGATGTTCCAAGCCTCTTTGGTCGTGTGCATATAGCCGCACTCGCTGCAGATCCACAGCATCGGACGTTCCGCCTTGTAGAGGGAGCCGTCCTTAAACGCCTCATAGAGGTACTCGAAGATGATCCGATGATTGGTCTCCACCTTCGCGACCTGTTCGAATTTGAGCGCGATTTGCCCAAACCCCTCGTCCCGCGCGATCTTCGCAAATTCCGGATAGAGGACTTCCGCCTCATCCTGCTCGTCGATCGCCGCAAAATGCAGATTTTCTTCGATCGTTCCCGCATGGAAAGGATAACTCGCGTCGATGTGGATGTTATCCCTGCTTCCCGCGTTCTGAAGGAGCGTCTCGAAGAAAACCTTCGCGTGATTCGTCTCGTTCTTTGCGATCGTGCGAATGGTGTCTGCAAGAACTTCGTATCCCTGCTTCATCGCAGCCTTCGCCGTCAGTTGGTAGCGCATCCCCGCCTGGCACTCCCCCGCAAAACCTCTTGCGAGATTGTGATAGGTCTGAGTCTTGGTGAAATCCATGTTCCGTCCTCCCTTCGCAAGTTATTTTGGACGGGCGGACGGACGAATATACTTTTTTCGCGGTGGGAATTTTTAGGCAAAAAGCCGCCGCGCCCCGCCGCCGGGGATCCCCGGCGGCGGGGCGCGGCGGGTTTCAGGTTCGGCTGCCCTTGGGTGCGGCGCCTTTTGCGGTGCTCCGCACGACGCGCAGCCAGATCCTCAGAAACACCCCTCCGCCCCGTTTTACGAGCAGGCGCTCCCGCTCCGGAAGCGCGCGGTACGCCTTCAGGATCGCGAGATAGTTCCGAAGCCGCCGCTTCGAGAGATCGGCGACCTTCTGCGCGCCCGTCGCGCCGATCACCTTGAACAGCGCCGTCACGAACAGTTTGCGGGACTTGAGGTCCATGCCCATGATCCAACCGCGCAGCGCCGCTTCCGCCCTGCGGGAGATCGGAGACAGGGCCGCAAGGGTGCGGAAATCGCCCGTCTCATCCACCTCCCAAGCAAAGGGATTGTGCTGCCCGAGCAGCTTTTTCCGGCTCTTGACGACGCGGTAGCGATCGGTGTGCATCAGGAGCATCCCCACGAGCGAATCGTGCGGGACCGTCTTTAAGACGCGCTCTTTGATCGCAAGATAGCCGGGCGACTCGAAGAACGCCTCGCCGAAGCCGGGGCCGTCGTGATCGAACACCGTGAGAATGCGCGCCTGCATCTTCGCGGAGACGGTGGCGGCGGCATAGACCGCAAGGTTGCCGCCCTTGCTGTGCCCGCCCACGAAAAACGCGCCCTCCTCCGCCCGCATGACGTCGGATAGGTACTTCTTTGCCTCCCTCTGGGAGGGAATGGCGTTCAGAAACAGCAGGTCGAAATCCTCATGCCATGCGGCGATCGTGACGTCCGTGCCGCGGAACGCAACATAGATGCTCCCATCCTCGAACAGGAAACTCACCGCGGCGAAGCGCTCCGGAAGGCGGTCGTCGTTGACTTCGCGGAAATAGCCGACCCTGAGGGAGGAGAAGCGGACGCTCCCGCACGCCGCCTCGAGAAGGAGGCGCCCCTCGCGCGGATGGACGGCGTCTTCGCTCATCTCTTTGCTCGCGCCCTTCAGTTCGCCGAGCGCCGTGCCGAACCCATGCCCCGGCACAAGCCCCCTGTAATTCAGATAGGAGAGTTCGGACAGTATGAGGCTGTCCACCTCCGTCAAAGGGGCTTCGCCGAAGGTCCTTCCCCCGTATTTTTTGACGTATTCGATGATATTCATAGGTGTATTCCCCGAGCGGCGCTCATTGTTTGGGCTTCTTGTCCTCCGCCCTCTCCTTGACGACCAGGCACAGAGAGATGACCTCCCATATGCAGGCGAGCGCCAGCGTGATCATAAAGACGATGTAGAACGTTTGGGTGAGTTGAGGCCATCCTGCTTTTACGGAATAGACGATCAACGCTACCAGGGGGACGGAGATATAGAGAAGAGTGAAAATCTGCGACCACACGGACGACCGATGGAATTTCTGATAGATCCCCGCCGCCAGATAGAACAGGCTGTACAAGAGCCAGAGGATCATGAGATCGAGAAATCCATAGATGAAATATTGGGACGCGGTGACGATCACCAAGAGCCCGGCCAAGACAGGTTTTACGTATTTCATGCACTCCCCCACCGAATTCGATCGAACCGATTATACCATAAAAACAAAAAAAGCGCAAGCGGCGAAGGGACTCCGCAAACCGTGCGCGAAACCGCAATTTATCTGTATTTGTAGATCACTTCGCCCAATTTGTACTCGACGCTCTTCGGAAATTCCGCGCAATAGGACAGATCGATTATGTCCTCTGCGATCCCGGTCCCCGGACGGATCCTCACCCGCGAATAGCAGGGATAGAGTTTTCCGTCATGGGTCAGAATGTCAAGAAACCGCATTTCGTCGGAAGAGCTCGCGAACGTCGTAAAGACAAGCAGATTGTTCTCTTCGAAAAAAGCCTCGGTGTAACCGAGCGGAAGCTCGAACGCCGCATAATGCTCGTAGTCTTCGAAGATCTTTGCGTTTTCTTCCGAAAAC
>CANROI010000134.1 GCA_947632165.1 uncultured Clostridia bacterium | reverse complement strand
GCCGTGATCGGGCGGTTGAGTTCTGGGAATCCCCCGATCTCGCCCATCGGCGTGTATTGCCGCATGAGGGAGAGGGGCGTCCCTGCGGGCAAAAGCTCTTTCAGAGCGTCAAGCACGCGCAGCGAATCCGAAGTGCCCATCGGCATGATGAGGTGCCGCACAAGCATCCCGGAGCGCAACCGTTCGCCCTCCCAAACGACCTCTTTTTTCGCCATGAAGGCGAGCGCTTCCCGCGCGATCTCAAAATAATCCCGCCGCCCCGTGTAACGCTCGGAGAGTTCGGGCGAGCAAAACTTGAAGTCGGGCATCCACACGTCGACGAAGGGCGCGATCTCCTCGAGCGCGGGGACGAGGCAGTAGCCGCCCGAATTGTAAACGACGGGGATCTCCGGCTTGTACAGGGCGAGCGCCTCGGCGACGAGCGGGGAGACGTGGTCGGGCGTGACGAGGTCGAGATTTTCCGCACCCATGTCCTCGAGACGGCGGAAGAGATCCGAAAGCTCCTTCGGCGAGACCGCCTTGCCCCGTTTCGCGCGCGAGACCTCGTAATTCTGGCAGAACACGCAGCGCAAGTTACAGCCGCCGAAAAAGACGGCGCCGCTCTTGCCGTTCGGCGAGAGGCAGGGCTCCTCAAAGGGGTGGAGATAGTATTTTGCGACGGTCAGCCCCCGCACGCCGCACCGCCCGACGGTTTTTTCCCGGTCCGCCCCGCATTTTACGGGGCACAGCCTGCATTCCATGGGGCAAGCATAGCACATTTCGGGGGAAAAGTCAATGGAATGCGCGGCGCCGTGCGATTCTCGCACGGCGCCGCACTCTTTCGCTGCGGGCGGGGCGCGAAATGCGCCCCGCCCGCGGCGGATATTTGTCGGAAAAGTTCCATTCTATTTGTCACGAATCTCTTGCGAACATGCATTTTATGACCGCTTATGTAAAAAAAAGAGGCGGTTATGAAAAGATTTTACGAAAATCTGCTCAGAATGCTATAATTTGTCCCAAAGGAGTTGCTTTATGAAAGGAAAATCGAAAATTTTTATCGCGATCGCAAGCGCGCTCCTTGCGCTGTTTTTGATCGTCCTCATCGTCGGCAATGTACTCGCGTTCGGCGTTTTCGCGGATTTGCTCACCCTCCGCTTCGGCACGAGTGGCGGCACTGCCGTCGACTACGACACCAACCAATACTTCGAACGAAAGACGGAGAGCGCCGAAGCCGCCGCTCTTCAAGCCGCCGCCCTCTCCGAAGAAATCGAAGGGGAAGGGATCGTCCTGCTTCGGAATAACGGCGCACTGCCACTTTCCCCAGATTGCAGGGTGAGCTGCTTCAGCCAATCCTCTGTGGACTTCATTTACGGCTCCTTCGGCGGTTCCGGCGCGATCGATACGAGCAAAGTGGATACCCTCAAGACCGCGCTTGAAGCCAAACGCATTACCGTCAACCCGCTGCTCTGGAATTTTTACGTCGGCCGCCCTGCCTATCGCAGAGTGACGGGCGGGCTCGCGGGCGGAACAAGCAAAAATCCGAATCGTTGGGCGATCAACGAGGTGCCCTATTCCGCCTATCCCGATAACGTCATCGCAAGCTACCGGGAATATTCCGACGCCGCCATCGTAGTCATTTCCCGTACCGGATGCGAAAACGGCGACCTTCCCACTGATCTTTCCTATTGGGACAAGAGCAATTCCGGCAGCATCCTCGAACTCGACGCCACCGAACGCGAACTCCTGAAAAATGTTCGCGGGAACTTCGGTAAGGTGATCGTCCTCCTCAATACCGGCAATGCGATGGAGTGCGGATTTTTGGAGGAGTTCGGGATAGATGCCTGCCTTTGGGTCGGGGGCGTGGGACAGTACGGCCTTGCCGCTGTCGCCGACGCGCTTCTCGGGAACATCAATCCCTCGGGCAGGGCCGTCGATACATACGCCTACGACGCGTTCAGTTCTCCCGCCATGCAGAATTGGGGCAACTTTGCCTATGTGCAGGGCAGATCGGAGACGGGACATCACTATGTCGCCTATTCCGAAGGCGTCTATGTGGGATATAAATATTATGAGACCCGCTACGAAGATCGCTTTCTCGCACCCGACCGCGCCGGCGACTTCGATTACGCAAAGACGGTGCAGTTCCCCTTCGGCTACGGCCTCAGCTACACCACTTTTGCCTGGAGCGGATTTTCTGCCAAAAAACAGGGGGATGACATCGAGATCAAGGTCACGGTCAAGAACATGGGCGACCGCACGGGAAAGGATGTTGTCGAAGTCTATTATCAGAGCCCCTACACCGACTACGATCGGCGTAACCGCATCGAAAAGCCTTCCGTAAAACTCGGCGCATTCTTTAAGACGGACGCCCTCGCGCCCGGCGATTCACAGGAAGTCACACTTGTCTTTCCTATCGAACAGATGAAATCCTACGACGCCTACGGAAAGGGAACTTACACGCTGGAAAGCAGCGAGGAATACTTTGTCACCGCCGCGCGGGACGCCCATGCGGCGATCGACAATATTCTGAGCGCCAAGGGATACCGGACGGCGGGCGACGCCGCCTTTGCCCGCAAACTTTCTTTCCCGGAAGAGACCTACCGCACGGACTCTTACAGCGGAAATGAGGTCACAAACCTCTTCGACGGCTGCGAGGGAGAGGACGTCATTTACCTCAGCCGCAGCGATTGGCGTCAAATGGACGAAAACGGACTGCGCTACGGAACGCCTTTTACCAAGGACGGCGACGGCCAGACCTATTGCCGCGAGATCGCGCCCGAACTGAAAGCGGAACTCGAACGCGTGGGATATGAAGCGAGCGGCGCACCGCAGGAGGAGTTTTCCATGCCGACGGTCAACTCGATGGGGGATCTTTCGCTCATCCAATTGAAAGGCAAAGATTTCGACGACGCCGGCTGGGATCTCTTGCTCGACCAGGTCACCGTACAGGAGATGGTGCGGCTCGCAAAACTTTCGGGTTACAAGATGGACGAGATGACTTCGGTCGGCAAGCCGTACGCCACGGACGCCGACGGCCCCTCGGCGTGGAACTCTTTTATCGGAAACGGCCTGAACGCGGGGGGATTCCCTTACGAAGTTGTGCTTGCTTCCACCTGGAACAGTGCGCTTGCGGAACGGATGGGGGACGCCATGGGGGAGCTCTGCCTCTGGGCGAAGATTACCAACCATGATTCCGCGGCAAATCTTACGGGCTGGTATGCCCCCGCGATGAACCTTCACAGGACGCCCTTCGGCGGAAGAAACTTCGAGTATTACAGCGAAGACGAGACGCTTTCCGCCAAGATCGGTGCGGCGACCGTAAAAGGTGCGACCGCACGCGGGGTGATCTGCTATATCAAGCATTTTGCATTCAATGAGCAGGAGACCAACCGAATGACGGACAATGTCGTCTGGAGCAGGGAACAGGCGTTGCGCGAACTCTATCTCAAACCCTTTGAGACAGCGATCAAAGAGGGGGGTTCTCTCGGCCTTATGACCGCATACAACCGCATCGGAACGACTTGGGTGGGGGGCAGCTATGCGCTTTTGACGGGGCTTCTCCGCAACGAATGGAACTTCCGCGGTGTGGTTGTCTCCGATTATATGGACGGCGACTATGAAAACGTCGACCAGATGCTCGCAGCGGGCGGGGACGCCGCGCTCAATCCCGTCAACAACCAGAAGTGTACCTCGGACACGGCGCAGGCGCTCACCTACCTTCGGCGCGCGACCAAACATTGCCTGTATGCGACTGCGAACAGCAACGCGATGAACGGCATCGACGGCGCCGTCCGGATCGTCGGCGAAACGCCCCGCTACCACACCTATATGATCCTGATCGACGTCGGGCTCGGGCTGCTCTCGGCGGCGTGTGTCGTGTGGATCGTCCTCATCCGCACGCGCGCAAAGCGCATGGGAAAAGCGCAATAGAACCTTACTTTTCAAAAAAATATTGCAAAACAGAAGAAATTGTGATATACTGAAAAGGGGACGGAAATGATCAGACTTGCAATCGTTGACGATGAAGACAGCGCACGGGATTTGCTGCATGCCGCACTCATGCGTTTTGAAGAGGAGACGGGCACGCAGTTCGAGATCGGGTTTTTCGGTAACGCCATCGATTTTCTGGAAGATTACCGTCCCGTCGACATTGTTCTGATGGATGTCGAGATGCCGCTCATCGACGGCCTTTCGGCGGCGGAAAAACTTCGGCGCATCGATCCGAAGGTCGCTCTTATTTTCATCACGAATATGGCGCAGTATGCGATCAAAGGCTATGCGGTGGACGCGATCGACTATGTGCTGAAGCCCATCAACTACGCCCGTTTTTCCGCACTCATCAAGAAGACGCTCCGCCTCATCGGTCAGAAGCCGGATAAGGAACTCACGATCAAGATCGCTTCGGGTGT
>CANROI010000133.1 GCA_947632165.1 uncultured Clostridia bacterium | reverse complement strand
TCGTCATGAAGAAGGGGAGGGGAAAGACGATTTCGATCGTCTGCGCGGTTCTGCTCATCGCCGCGACGATCGCCCTGTGGGTGCTGTTTGCGCTCTCCCTTGCGGGGATCGAGCTTTGAGGTGATAGATATGGAAGAGAATTTCAACAGCAAAGAAGAATTGAACGAAGAAGCCCTTTCGAAGGAGGAAATCCTGGCGCGCAGCCGCAGAGAGAACGAAAAAAACGGCGACGAGCGCGAACAGGGCAAAAGGCTGCTCTCGCGGAACATCGGGTTCATGGTAACCATCCTTGCCTGCGCCATAGCCATGATCGTGCGGGTGTGCTTAGAGGATACCATTCCCTTCGAACTGATGGCGATTATCTTCACAGGGCTCTTTGCGCAGAACACCGCAGAGCTGTTCTTCACGACGAACAAGAAGCTGAAAGCGCTCACGCTCCTCGTGTCGGCGGTCAGCTTTGCTGCGGCGATCCTGTATTGGGTGGAATGGGGCTTGAGCTTTGCGGGATAGATCATAAATGGACGAGAAACTCATTCTCCGCAACCGCCTGAAGGAGGCGCGCGCGGAAAAAAATCTATCGCAGGGGGAGCTCGCCGCGCTCGTCGGCGTGTCGCGCAACACCATTTCCTCCATCGAGACGGGACAGTTCTGCCCCACGGCGAAGCTCGCCCTCATCCTCTGCATCGCTCTCGATAAGAAGTTCGAAGAGCTGTTCTATTTTTGACCTCCGGAGAGCAAAAAACGGCACCCCGGGGTCGCTTTCGAAACGCCGATCTTTCGCATCGCGGCGGGCATTTTCACGCAAAAGAGAGGAAAATGCTTTTTCGACATTTGATTTCCCGAAAAGCCCGTAAAAACGCTTTGATTTTTTCGAAAAATAATGTAAAATAGTTAGGTGATATCTTATACCATACGGAGTTGACTATGGGACTTTTCAGTTACCTTGCAAACGGCGACAGCCGCAGAAGTTTGAAGAAACTCGATAAAATGGCATGCGAGGTCGAGAAACTCGAGCCGAAATACCAACAGATGAGCGACGCCGAGCTCAAGGAGCAGACCGCCGTACTCAAAGGAAGGCTTGCCAATGGCGAGACGCTGGACGACATCCTGTTCGACGCCTTTGCCGCCCTCCGCGAAGCAAGTTGGCGCGTGCTCGGCATGAAGCATTTCCATGTTCAGATCATCGGCGGGATCTGCCTCTTCCAGGGCCGTATTGCCGAGATGAAGACAGGTGAAGGCAAGACCCTCGTCGCAACTCTGCCCAGCTATCTCGAGGCGCTCTCGGGACGGGGCGTCCATATCGTCACCGTCAACGATTACCTTGCCCGCCGTGATGCGGAATGGATGGGGAAGGTCCATAAATTCATGGGCCTCACGGTCGGCGTTGTCGTACCCGGCATGGAAGACGATATGAAGCGCGCAGCCTATCAGAGCGATATCACTTACGGCACGAACAATGAATTCGGCTTCGATTATCTGCGCGACAATCTGAAATCCGATCTTAGGCTCATGGTCCAGCGCGAGCTGAACTTTGCGATCGTCGACGAGGTCGACTCCATCCTCATCGATGAAGCGCGTACGCCGCTCATTATTTCCGGCAAGGGCGAACAGTCCTCGGCGCTCTATGAACAAGTCGATAAGTTCGTCCGCACACTGACGGGCGGCTTCGACGACGACCTCCAGGACGAGGAAGAGAAGCTGAGACGAAAGGAGAAGGAACCGGGCGCCCGCAAGCTCGCCAAAGCGGAAGAGCTCCAATGGGATTACGTCATCGAGCGCAAGGAGAAGCAGGTCCAGCTCACCGAATTCGGTGCGGAGAAGGCGGAGAAGTTCTTCAATGTGGACAACATTGCCGATATCGCGCATGTCACGCTCAACCATCACATCCAGCAGGCGCTCAAGGCACACAAGCTTTTCCATCGCGACGAAGAATATATGGTCATCAACGATGAGATCATCATCGTCGATGAATTTACGGGCCGCCAGATGATCGGCCGCCGCTATTCGGACGGTCTGCATCAGGCGATCGAAGCCAAGGAAGGCGTCAAGGTCCGCGAGGAGAACAAGACCTACGCGACGATCACCTTCCAGAACTATTTCCGTCTTTACCGCAAACTTTCGGGCATGACGGGTACCGCAAAGACGGAAGAGGGGGAATTCAGGACCATCTATTCCCTCGACGTCATCGAGATCCCGACGAACAAGCCCGTCCGCAGAGAAGATCTGCATGACAAAATTTTCTCTACCGAAGAGGGGAAGAAGAAGGCGATCGTTCGCGAGATCGTCGAACGGCACGAGAAGGGGCAGCCGATCCTCGTCGGTACCGTCTCCGTCGAAAAGTCGGAAGAGATCTCCCGTCTGCTTCGCAGAAACGGCATTCAGCACAATATTCTGAACGCAAAGAACCACGAACGCGAGGCGGAGATTGTCGCACAGGCGGGCAGATACGGTGCGGTGACGATTTCCACCAACATGGCAGGGCGTGGTACCGATATTTTGCTCGGAGGCAACCCCGAATATCTCGCCAAGAAGCGGCTGAGAGAGGAGGGCGTCGAACATGAGACCATCGAGCTCGCGACGAGCTATGCCGAGGTCGACGAAGACGTACTCGCCGTCCGGGAGCGCTATCAGAAGCTCTATGAAAATTATAAACAGCAGACCGACGAAGAAAAGGCCAAGGTAATCGAAGCGGGCGGGCTGTGCATCATCGGCACGGAACGCCATGAGGCGCGCCGTATCGACAACCAGCTCCGCGGCCGTTCCGGCCGTCAGGGCGACGTCGGCACCTCCGTGTTCTTCATCTCCCTCGAAGATGACCTCATGAAGCGGTTCGGCGGCGAACGCATGAAGGCGATCTATGAGCGGTCCAAGATGGAGGAGGACGAATGCCTCGAGACGAAGCTGCTCTCCCGCCTCATCGAATATGCCCAGAAGCAGATCGAAGGCAGACATTTCGCCGCCAGAAAGAGCGTGTTGCAATATGACGACGTCATGAACCAGCAGCGTAAACTCATGTATGCGGAACGCATGAAAGTGTTGCGCGGCGAGGATGTCCATGAACAGATCCTGAAATATATTCCCGACTATGTCGTGGAGACCGTTGCGACCGCGGTCAACATCGAGGACGCGCCCGCAAAATGGAACGAGGGCGACCTCAACAAGGCGCTCGAGCAGAAGATCCTGCCCGAGGGCACGAACTATGTGACCCGTGAGAAGCTCGAGAAATGGGACTACGACGTCGCGATCAAGAAGATCTCCGCGAAGGGCGTAAAAGCCTATGAGGAGAAGATCGAGCGCTTGCGCGAGGAGACCGGGATCAATTTCTCGGATATCGAGCGCCAGATCCTTCTGAGGAACGTCGATCGCAACTGGATCGATCACATCGATGCGATGGATCAGCTCAGGAAGGGGATCGGCTTGCGCGCCTATGGGCAGAACGACCCGGTCATTGCCTATAAGCAGGAAGGTTCGGCGATGTTCAACGAGATGGTCGAACGCATTCAGTCGAACACCGTTGCGATGCTCCTCAAGGTGCGCGTAGAAGTGCGCCAACAGCCCGTCTCGCGCGTCATGCCCACGATCGAACCGCGCCGTCCCGAACCGACGCAGGCGACCGGACCGGAGGAAGAGCCTCAGCCGCAGCAGCAGGCGAGCTCGCCCGCATCCCTGCGCGGCGTTGAGACGCAGGGGATGCAGATCCCTTCGGCGGTGGATGTATCTGCGCTCAAGACGAGCGGATCTAGCAAGTTCAACCCCGCATCCATGCCGAAGAAGAAAAAGATCGGCCCCAACGATCCCTGCCCCTGCGGCTCCGGCCTCAAATACAAGAAGTGCCACGGGAAACCGTGATCGATCAATCTGATCGGCGTAATGCAAAGCCAAATCTCCGAGCCCCACTCGGAGATTTTACGAAAAGAGAGAGGATATATGTTCAAAGCAGACGATTACAGACTCAAGATCAAGGCCCTCGAGGATACGCTTGGTGAGGCAAAATACGCGCTCGATATCGACAACCGCTATGACCAGCTGAAAAAGCTGAAGGCAGAGCAGGAGGATCCCGCCGTCTGGCAGGATCTCGAGCGCACCAAAAAGATCGGACGGGAGATCGCCTCGGTCGAAGGGAAGATCTCTTCCTATGAAGCGGGCAGAAAGGCGCTCGACGACGTCTATGAGATCATCGATCTCATCGAGGAGACGGGGGAAGAGGACCTTGTCGGCGAACTCGATAAGATGATTGCAACTGCCGAGAAGGACATCGAAGAGATGCGGATCCGTGCGCTGCTCCGCGGAAAATACGACGGGAACAACGCGCTCCTCGCCCTCCATGCGGGCGCAGGCGGCACAGAGGCGTGCGATTGGTGCTCCATGCTCTACCGCATGTACTGCCGCTACGCGGAAAAGAACGGCTATAAAGTC
>CANROI010000132.1 GCA_947632165.1 uncultured Clostridia bacterium | reverse complement strand
GAAAGCAAAATCGTCGGGGTAAAAAAGGCCGGTCGGGGAAGGGCGTTGATTTTCTTGCCTTTTTGCGAATTTTTTGGTAGAATGGAAAAGTAAGGTGCGGGGAGCCGAACCCGCCCCTTAAGAGAGGTATGAAACCATGAAGGAGCCCACTGCACGAAAATTCAGCGGGGCGAGGGAGATCTCCTATATCGCGCTTGCCGTCGCCCTCATCACCGTCTGTGCCTGGATCACCATCCCCGTCGGCGTGATCCCCGTCACCCTCCAGACCCTTGCCGTCGCCCTCGTCGGCGCCGTGCTCGGCTGGAAGCGGGGGATCGCCGCCGTCTTTGTCTATATCCTGATGGGGCTCTGCGGGATTCCCGTCTTTTCGGGCTTTCAGGCGACGGGCGCGCTCTTCTCCGCAACGGGCGGATACCTCTTCGGATTTCTCTTCACAGCGCTCTTCGCGGGGCTCGCCAATGGCATCCGCGTGCAAAAAATATGGATCCATCTCTTTATTTTGTTTGCGATGATGGCGCTCGGCGGGGCGGTTTGCTACTTCTTCGGTACGGTTTGGTTCGTGTATCTGAACGGCTGCGGGGTAGGGTATGCGCTCACCGTGTGCGTGCTCCCTTTCATCGCGCCCGACCTCGTCAAATATGCCTGCGCGGCGCTTCTTGCGGAGCGGCTCGCCGTTCGGCGGAATTGACAAACATCTTTGCACGATTGCAAAACTTCTTTTCTTGATTTTCGGCCCGCGGTGTGAGAAAATCGAAGAAAAAGGAGTTTTTATCATGAAGAAATGGAACCGCACAGACAAAATTTTTCTTGCGATCGGCTTGATCGTGCTTTTGGCGGGGCTGCTGCACACGGGGATCGCCTACGGGCTCGAGATCGTCCGCCAGAGCGAGAATCCCTATTCGACGAGCATCCCGTCCGAGATCATGCTCCTGCTGTTCGTGCCGTATGCGCTCGCGCTCGGCCTTTTGGCGGCGATCCGGTTCTGCCTGCACGCGCGGCAGCGCGGCATGAAAGGGCTCGACGTTGCGATCCGCACCTGCGGCGTTCTCGCCGCCGCGCTTGTGAGCGTCGGGCTTCTCACCGTCCTCATTGTCGTGATCGCGTCGGGCGGATACATTGATTTTCCGTCGGTCTGCGGCGTCATGGCGCCTTTCTTGATCGCCGCCGCGCCGATACTTTTGGGTATGTTGGTTTGCTTCCTCCTGAAAAAGCGTCGCGCCATGAAAGAGACGCGGGCGCAAATGGGGGAGAACGGGGAGCAGAAAGGGGAGTAATAATGACGCTCGGAGAAAAGATCTGGAGATTGCGCGAGGCGCGGGGGCTCTCGCAGGAGGAACTTGCGGAAGCGCTCGGCGTTTCGCGGCAGACCGTCTCCAACTGGGAGAACGACAGGGCGACGCCCGATGCGATCAAGCTCGGGCTGCTGTGCAAGACGCTCGGCGTGAGCGCGGATGAGTTGCTCGCGCTACCTTCTTCCGTCAGCGGGGACGAGGACGGGAAAAAGGACGGAGAACGGGGCGAGTCCGGCGAGAAAGCGGGGGCGCAGAGCGCGAAGATCCCGAAATGGGCGGTGCCGCTCATCGCCGCCGCAGTCTTTGCCGTGATTGCGGCCGTGGGGCTCATTCTCTGCGCAACGGGGGTGATCCCTTCGCGGGAGGTCGCCTCCTCCCTGGTCATCTTCACGAATTCGACCGTCTTTTACCTCTTTCTCATCCTCGGCGTGGGCTGTGCGATCGCCGCCCTCGTGCTCTTCCTTAAAAAGAAATAGCCGCCAAGGAATCGCAACGGACAACAAAAGAGCGCACATCGCGGGCTGTGCGCTTTTTCAACGGCGCGCCGCCCTATGCGGCGGAAGGGTCCCCCGAAGAGTTGACATTTTTCCGCATCGGTGCTATAATCGCCATATGAGCGATTATTGTCATACCAAAACATATCCTTTGCGCTATACCGACTTCGACTTCAAGGACGAGCTGGCGCCCTCCGCTTACCTTGCGCTCGCGCAGGAATCGGCATGCGGTAGCGCCGATGAACTCGGGTTCGGCTACGACGCGCTCAAGCCGCAGGGGCTGGGCTTCATCGTCGTTTCGACCTATTGCGAACTGCTGCGCCCCGTCACGCTCGGTGACGAAGTGACCGTCGAGACCTGGCCGCTTCCGCCCCGCCACGTCATCTTCGAGCGCGATTACCGCCTGCGGAACGGGCGGGGGGAGCCCGTGGCGGTCATGGCCTCGCGCTGGTGCCTCGTCGATCTGAAGACCTTTTCGCTTTTGCAGCCCTCCGCACTCAAGGAGACGCATGAGCACTGCCCCTACCGCGCCGAACAGACGGTCTCTCCGCAGTGGAAGATCCCCAAACTCAACGGCGAGGGGCGGGAGGCGCTCCGCCTGAAGGTGACGAACGGCCTCTGCGACCACTATCTCCACGCCAACAACGCGCGCTATGCGCAGTTCTTCTTTGATTGCTTCTCGATGGAGGAACTCTCCGCCCGCGCCGTCCGCTCCTTTGCGATCAATTACGTCAAGCAGGCGAAGGAGGGGTGCGAGCTCGTCTTCTCCCGCAAGGACTTCGACGGCTACTCCGTCTGCGAGGCCGACTGCGAGGGCCTCATCGCACAGTTCCGCGTCGACTTCTTATAAAAATATGCAGAATATTCGAATATAATTTGAATATTTTTAGAAAAATAAAAAAATTTATACCGAAAAATATAAAAATTGTTCGGGAGAGGGGCGCAATCGCTTGACTTGCGCGCCCTCTCTTTGTATAATATCATGGCAGAAGGAGAATCAGATCAATGGCAAAGAAAATCAAGAAAATCGTGTTGGCATATTCGGGCGGATTGGATACCTCGATCATCATTCCGTGGCTCAAGGAGCATTACGAGGGCTGCGAGGTCATCGCGGTCTCCGGCGACGTAGGGCAGGGCGCCGAACTCGACGGCCTCGAAGAGAAGGCGATCAAAACGGGGGCGAGTAAGCTGTATGTGCTCGACCTCAAGAAGGAGTTTGTGGAGGATTACATCTTCCCGACCATGCAGGCGGGCGCGGTGTACGAGGACAAGTATCTGCTCGGCACCTCTTTTGCGCGGCCGGTGATCGCGAAGGGGCTCGTCGAGATCGCAAAGAAGGAGGGCGCCGACGCCATCTGCCACGGCTGCACGGGCAAGGGGAACGATCAGGTGCGCTTCGAACTCACGATCAAGGCATTCGCACCCGAGATGACGATTATCGCCCCGTGGCGCATCTGGGACATCAAGAGCCGCGACGAGGAGATCGACTATGCCGAGGCGCATAAGATTCCGCTCAAGATCAACCGCGAGACCAACTATTCGAAGGACAAGAATTTGTGGCATCTCTCGCACGAGGGTTTGGATCTCGAGGACCCCGCAAACGAGCCCCAATACGAGAAAGAGGGCTTCCTCGAGTTGGGCGTTTCGCCCCTCAAGGCGCCCGACCGGCCCGAGTACCTCACCCTCCACTTCGAGAAGGGGATCCCCACGGCCCTCAACGGCGAGAAGATCGGCTCGGTCGAGCTCATCGAAGCGCTGAACGGGATCGGCGGCAGAAACGGCGTCGGGCTTGCGGATCTCGTCGAAAACAGGCTCGTCGGTATGAAATCCCGCGGCGTCTATGAGACGCCCGGCGGCGCCATTCTCTATGAGGCGCACAGGCTGCTCGAGACGATCACGCTCGACAAGGCCACCCAGCATTACAAGCAGCTCGTCGCCGTCAAATTCGGCGAGATGGTCTACGACGGGCAGTGGTTCACCCCGCTGCGCGAGGCGCTCTCGGCGTTCGTTTCCAAGACGCAGGAGACCGTCACGGGCGACGTGAAACTCAAGATCTACAAGGGCAACATCCTCTGCGCGGGGATCACCTCGCCCTATTCGCTCTACAGCGAGGACATCGCGACCTTCTCCGACGACGGCGGCGCCTACTCGCAGAAGGATTCGGAGGGCTTCATCAATCTGTTCGGGCTACCGATCAAGGTGAAGGCGCTCCTCGACGCGAAACGGAAATAGAGATGTACAAAGTATTTATCGACGGCAGCGCGGGCACGACCGGGCTGAAGATCCGCGAGCGGCTGGAGGGGAGGAGCGAACTCGAGCTTCTCTCCCTTCCCGAAGGGCTTAGAAAGGACGCGGCGGCGCGCCGTGAGGCGCTGAACGCCGCCGACGTCGCGTTCCTGTGCCTGCCCGACGATGCGGCGCGGGAGGCGGTCTCGCTCGTCGAAAATCCGCAGACGATCGTCATTGACGCCTCTACGGCGCACCGCACGGCGGAGGGCTGGGCATACGGATTTCCCGAGCTCTCCCCCGCGCACAGGCGGGCGGTCGAGCAGGGGAAGCGCATCGCCAACCCCGGCTGCCATGCGAGCGGCTTTTTGGCGCTCGTCTATCCGCTCGTGGCGCTCGGGATCGCCCCGCCCGA
>CANROI010000131.1 GCA_947632165.1 uncultured Clostridia bacterium | reverse complement strand
TAGAGGTAGAGATAAGCGGATTCGGCTGCCTGGAAGGTGCCCTCGATCACGAGGTAAGGGACATTCTGATCCATCTCGAGATAGACCCTCGAGAGAATGAGGAGATTCGCCTCGAAAGCGGCCTGAATGTTGAAGCTTTCCTTGGAGCCTGCGGCGATCTCGGTGACCTCGGCTGCGCCGTCCGACCAACCGAGGAAGTTATAGTCGCCCTCGGAGCCCTTGAGGAGCTGTTCGCCCGTGGGGAGCGCGATCGCTTTCGTGAGTTCCTTCGCATAGGTGAAGGAGATCACGCCGCCCTCGTTCGTGACGTTGGCGAGCTCGGAATTCCCCTTCAGAGCGGTCATGTAGGCCTCGTCAACGGTCGCATTGTCGAGATTGATCTTGACCTGTGCGAGCACTGCGCTGTCGAGCGTGACGGGATCGGAAGCCTTGCCGGCATAGCGCACCTGGAAAGAGGTGTCGCCGAGGCCGAACGCCGTCGCCGAATTGCCGCCCTGATAGACGATGTAGTAGTTCGTGATGGGTTCCGATCTGCCCGTCGCGTACTTGATCGCAACTTCCATACCCGTCTTGTCGAGCGCTTCGCCCTGGAAATAGGTGAGCTTCGAAGGCTTCTTCGTGACTTCGATCGCCTCTACCTTCTCTTTGACGGTGACATCGATCGTGGAGTCTTTCTCGACCTTTACGGTGTATTTCTCGCCGCTCGGGCTGATCGTAGCGGAATTGAACTTCACGTCATCCACTTCGTAGCCGGCCTTGGGGGTAACCGTGAACACGATCTCCTCCCCTTCGCCGGCCGTTGCAGGCAGTTCATTCTTTCCCTCTACCGTAACCGTTGCGTTTTCGTCCACGTTCCAGGTGACGTTGAACTGCGTTCCGCATGCCGTAAGGCAGCAGACCGCCCCGATGACCGCCATCAGAACTACGGCAAAGAGCTTTGCAAATGTAAATTTGCGCTGTACCATATAACCCTCCCTGATTTTTTATTCTTCCGCAAATTGCAGATTTCACAAATATTGTACATGATTCACAGAATAATGTAAATATACACTTGTCAGAAAGTGTATAGTTTCACTACTAAAACAGACAAGTGACCACAATAAGTTAATAGAATAAAGAAAACTTTGGCAGAGCAGGGAGAAATTTTCGATAAGCTGAGTAAACATTCACATTGCGACATTTGTTCACTGCGAACAACGATCGGCAAACGGGCCCTCATTCTTGCCCCCATTGAGGCGGAGCCCTGTTTACCCTTGCCCACCCCTCGAGGCGGAGCCCCGTTTACCCTTGCCCACCCCTTGAGGGGTGGGTGTCCCCGAAGGGGACGGAAGGGGTGTTCCCCAATCGGAATGACACCCCACCACCGCCTGACGGCGGAGCCGCCCCTCAAGGGGCAGCCAAGAAATACAACCAAAAAAGAGCGGGAAGAGGAGATCCTCTTCCCGCTCCGTGATCAAGATTTAATCATTCGGACTGCTTCTTTCCCTTGGGGAGGAACATGAACACAACGCATGCCGCTACCCCGAGGATGAGCACTACGTCGACCAGCGCCCAGAGTCCGTAGAAGAGCGGACTTGACGCGCCGCCCGCCGCCGTAGGCCCGAGCGTGACGTTGTACTTATCGTCGATCTCGCCGTTTTCGACCTTCTCCTGGTACTCCTTCGCGGACATTGCCGTGTCGACGAAGGTGTAGAGGATGCTCTTTGCCGATTCGCGCGCGCCGTATGCGGTGCCCGGATCGTTGAAGTTCAGACGGAGGGTGTTGGCGCCGAGCCACAGGTCGTTGCCCGCCTTGACCGCCGCCGCGTAGTTGTTCATATAGCCCTGGCCCCAGTCGGTGATGACCGTGCCGCGGAAGCCCCACTCCGTTCTGAGCACATCGGTGAGCAGCGCGTGGTTGTAGCCGCACCAGATCGCGCCGAGCTTGTTGAACGCGCTCATCATGGCGTTCGAGCCGCCCTCTTTCACGCAGATCTCGAAGGGCTTGAGGTAGCATTCGCGGAGCGCCTGCTCGGTCGTCCAGATGTACCAGTTGCCCGCATTCTGACCGGGTTCGCTCATGACGAAGTGCTTGAGATAGCAGGCAAGCCCCTTCTCCTTCGCGCCGCGGATGGTCTCCGCCGCGAGTTTGCCGGAGAGAACGCCGTCCTCGCTGTAATACTCGTAGTTACGGGAGTTGTAGGGGGAACGGTGAAGGTTGACGCCGGGCGCATACCAACCGGAAAGGCCGCTGGCGTTTGCGATCTGACCCTGCGACTGCCCGAGATTGTAGGTCAGGCGCTGGCTGAAGGAACAGCCCGTGAGGGTCTCCGCGGGGAAGACCGTCCAATCGGCGGACTTGCCCGAAACGACGCTGCCGTTGAAGCCCGCAGGGCCGTCTCTGTCCTGTCCGCCCGTTTTGCCGACGCTCTCGATCGCCTCGTTCTTGAACATGCCGTTGCCGATGACGTTGTTGATATCCGCCTGCGAGAGCTGGTTGAGGAAATCATCCCAATCGACCGCGTCGTAGTCCCAGAGCGCCTCCATGAGGTCGTAGTTGTATTCGAGCGTTGCGCCGTCGCCTCTGAGGGCGCTGAGCGAAGCCTTTTCGCCGCCCTCGAGGGTGACGAGATAGTCCCCTCTGTCCTGAGAATAGTCGAAGCCGGAGATGTCCTCGCCGTCATAGCCCGTGTAGTTGTAGACGTTGTTGCCGCTGCCGTCGCCCGCGACCGCTCTCGCCGCCGCCGTGACCGAACCGCTGCCGCCCGACGTGCCCGCACGCACGGTGGGGAAGTTCGCAAAGCAGTTCTCGCGGGAGAGATAGCTGTCCTCCGTGAGGCCGTCAACACCCGTGCTGCCGTCGATGGGCATGCCCGCATAGGCGGCTTCGCCCGTGAAGCGGTTCTCTACGGTCTCGCCCGTGACGGGGTCCTTTTCGAAGCGGAGGCCGTCGCAAGCGATCTCATTGGAGGCGTCGATGACCTCGTGCGCGTTCTTCATGAGCTTGATCGCATAGTTGCCCGCTTCCGTCTCATACCCCTTGAAGGAGTTGCCGTTCTTGTCATAGGCGTCGTAGGAGGCGAGCTCATAAGCCGTGAAGGTGAGCGTGACATCCTGCACGCTCTCCGTTTCCGATTCGGAAGCGGGCTTCAGGAGCGCGGTCTTATCGAAGGCAAGGAGGTTGATGCTCGCCTTCTCGATGCCGCCCTGCGTGTAGGGAGGGGTGAAATAGAGCTGAACGACCTCTCTGCCCGCGACGCTGCCCGTGTTGGTGACGCGGACGGTGACGGAATACTCTTTGCCCGCCTCGAGCTTCTCGTTGGCAGACCAGGAGGTATCGACGATCTCCTGCGTGAAGGTGGTGTAGCTCAGCCCGTAGCCGAAGGGGAACTGAACGACCTCTTCGTAGCTCAAGCCCTTGCTGTCGAAATAGGCCTCTTCGTCCGCGGTCTCATACCACTTGTAGCCGAAGTAGATGCCCTCCTGATAGACGAGGTTCGAGCTCTGGTGATAGGTGTTGGGATAGGTGGGATTGTTCTCCGCCCAGCTGTAGGCATAGGTATCGGAGAGCCTGCCCGAGGGGTTGACTTCGCCCGTGAGGATGCGGGGGATCGCCCGCGCGCCCGACTGCCCGGGAATGCCGACATAGAGGCAGGCCTTGATGCAGTCGTAATCCTCGAGGAATGCGAGCTCGAGCGGGTTGGTGGTGTTGAGCAGGATGACGACGTCGAAGCTGTTCTCTTCGAGTTTATCGAGCATCGCCTCCTCTTCTGTTGTGAGACGGAGATAGGCGCCGTTCGGATAGGCTGCCCAGGTGTTGAGGAGCTCCTGCTGGCCGCCGTTCTCCGCCGCCCAGCGGGAGAGCACGACGAGCGCGGTGCTCGAATAGCTCTTTGCCTGGCTCATGAGCTCGTCCGTGTAGAAGGAAGCGGGCGGGTTCTTGAGGCTATCGGAGGCATTGGCGCCCGTGGAGCCTGCCGTATCATGGTCGGCGTTGAAATCGCTGAAGGCATCGTATTTTGCGGTCAGCTCCGTGTTGTAGTTATAGCCGCCCTCCTCAAAGGCCTCGACCAGGGTGGTACGGTAAGGGTTGGCTGCCTCCGTGATGGGAGAGCCGCCGCTGCCGCCGCCGATGAGCAGGAAGCCGCTGTTCGTCGAACCCCAGCCGAAGAGGTTGAACTTCTCGTCTTTGGTGCGGGGAAGGAAGCCGTCCTCGTTCTTGAGGAGCACCATGCTCTCCTCCGCGATCTCGGTGACGAGCTCGTCCGCAGAACCGAGTGCGTTCCCGACGTTCCCGCCGCCGCCGCTGCCGACGGAGCCGCCGAGGGCGCCGTTCGCAAGCTCATTGATATAAGGGATATTGAGCACGACATTCACTGCGATGAAGACCAGCGCGAGCAAGATCGCCACGCAGAGAAGGACGATCCTCTTCACGCCCTTGGATCCCTGAAAGAAATTCGCCATAAAACTACTCCTTTTTT
>CANROI010000130.1 GCA_947632165.1 uncultured Clostridia bacterium | reverse complement strand
CCCCGGAATGATGAGCTCCTTGGCGATCTCCGACTTCGGGAAGGAAAAGACTTCTTCCACCTTCCCCTGCTCGGCGACGCGGCTCTTATCGAGGACGGCCACATCGGTGCAGATGCTCTCCACCACCCGCATCTCATGGGTGACGACGACGATCGTCACGCCGAGCGTGCGGTTGATGTCCTTGAGGAGTTCGAGGATGGAGTTGGTCGTGTTGGGATCGAGCGCGCTCGTTGCCTCGTCGCAGAGCAAATATTTGGGCCTCGTTGCCAGCGCGCGGGCGATCGCGACCCGCTGCTTCTGCCCGCCCGAGAGCTGGGAGGGATAGGCGCGCGCCTTCTCCGAGAGCCCGACGAGCTCCAGCAGCTCCCCCGTCCGCGCCGCCGCACTTGCCTTCGGGACCCGCGCGAGCTCGAGCGGAAAGCGGATGTTTTCCTCCGCCGTGCGCTGTTCGAGAAGATTGAAGTTCTGGAAGATCATGCCGATGTCCCGCCGGATCTCGTTGAGCCGCTTCTTCGGGGCATGGGTGACGTCCTCTCCGTCGATGATCACCTGCCCCGAGGTGGGGCGCTCGAGCAGGTTGATGCACCTTACGAGCGTGCTCTTGCCCGCGCCCGAGAGTCCGATCACGCCGAACACGGCGCCGTCTTCGACGGTGAGATCGATGTCGTCGAGCGCCACGAGCCCCCCCTCCCGCGCGGGATAGATCTTGGTGAGATGTTTCAATTCGATCATATTTTCTCCTCCGGGGAAATCAAGACAATAAAAAACGCTCGGGAAGTGTTTCCCGAGCGAAATGAGTTGGTTTTCCGCGTTTTTTTACATCGCCGAAAACCCGCGCATTTCTGCTCGGGAGCTCGGCATGCACATGTAATTGTGACAAAACGCTGTTCTCATGGTTCTACCTTACCACAACCCGGGGCGGGCTGTCAAGCGATTTTTCCGGAAAATTTCCGTTTTTTTTCGGTCATTGCTTCATGCGGAGGCTCGCCTTGATCTTTGCGTCCTCGATGATCCCGAGAATGCGCCTCTTTGTCTCGTCGGGCCCGGCAATGTTCCTTACCCGGTACTCCGCGTCCGCGACGAGGACGAGATCGCCCGTATCCTTGCCGCGCATAAACTGGATCAGGCTCGACTTTGCGAGGTTGCCCTTGACCCTGACCTCTTTGATCGTCTTGGGATCGAGCGACGTCCATTTGCCGTCTGCAAACAGCTTGAGTTCTTCGTCGCCGTAGGTGATGAGCGTGCCCGGCAGACGGTAATAGCCCACGAGCAGAACGATGTAATAGACGGCGATCCCGAAGCACGCGGCGACGGGCACCCCGCAGAACACATAGGTCCAGACGGGCATGGATTCTTCGGGGCCCATGATCCCAACGAACAGCACGAGCCCGCCCAAAAGCAGGCCGAAGATCACTAAAATTACGATCGTGACCCAGCAAGTGACGGCAAACCCCTTGTTCTTGCATGCAACTTCTTCCATGATTTTCCCTCCCGATATTGATTCTATGATTTCAGCCGTTGACGGCGTCGAGATATTCGTCGAAAGTCGTCGCCTTGTCGTAGACCTTCTTCCCGTCGAGCACGATGATGCGGTTGCAGACGGTGTTCATGAGCTCCTGGTCGTGGGAAGTGAGGAGCATGCAGCCCCTGAACGCCGTGAGCCCGTTGTTGAGCGCCGTGATCGACTCGAGGTCGAGATGGTTGGTCGGTTCGTCGAAAATGAGGAAGTTGCCGCCCTCGAGCATCATCTTGGCGAGCATGCAGCGCACCTTTTCGCCGCCCGAGAGCCTCTTCGCCCGAGAAGAGCATCCGCCCGAGCCAGCCGCGGAGATACTCCTCATAGTGGTCCTTCGAAAACTGCGAGAGCCATTGCACGAGGGTCAGATCCACGCCGTCGAAATACTCGCTGTTGTCGAGGGGGTAGTAGGAATAGTTGATGGTCTTGCCCCATTTCACGGTGCCCGAATCGGGCTCCTGCCGCCCCACCAGAACTTCATAGAGCATCGTGACGGAGGTGGATTTATCGCAGAGGATGCCGATCTTATCCCCCTTCTGCACGGTGAACGAGACGTCCTCGAAAAAGCCCTTCTTGGTGAGCCCCTCCACGATGAGGATGTCGTTGCCGATCTCCCGCTCGTATTTGAACTCGATGAAGGGATATTTGCGCAGCGAAGGCTTGAAATCGGAGATCGTGAGCTTTTCGAGCTCCTTCTTGCGCGAGGTCGCCTGCCGCGACTTCGAGGCGTTCGCCGCAAAGCGCGCGATAAATTCTCTGAGTTCCGCGGCGCGCTGCTCCGCCTTCTTGTTGGCGTCCCGCTGCTGCCGCGCCATGAGCTGGGAGGTCTGGTACCAGAAGTCGTAGTTGCCGAGATAGAGATTGATCTTGCCGAAGTCGACGTCGCAGATGTGGGTGCACACTTTATTCAGGAAGTGGCGGTTGTGCGAGACGATAATGATCGTGTTCTCGAAGTCCAAGAGATAGTTTTCGAGCCAGCGCACCGTCTTTAAGTCGAGGTTGTTCGTCGGCTCGTCGAGGAGCAGAACGTCGGGATTGCCGAAGAGCGCCTGCGCGAGGAGCACTTTGACCTTCTGTTTTGCGTCGAGGTCGCCCATCAACATGGTGTGGTATTCGGCGGGGATATCGAGCTCGTTGAGCAGAGTCTCCGCCTCGCTCTCCGCCTCCCAGCCGCCGAGCTCTGCGAACTCGCTCTCGAGCTCGGAGGCACGCACGCCGTCCTCTTCGGTAAATTCGGTGTGGGCATAGAGGGCGTCCTTCTCGTCCATGATCTCCACGAGCCGCCGATGCCCGAGCATGACGGTGCGGAGCACCGTCTCGAAGTCGTATTTATTCTGATTCTGCGCGAGGACGGACATGCGCTCGTTCTTATCGAGCGTGACCTCCCCCTTGTTCGGCTCGATCTCGCCCGAGAGCACCTTGAGGAAGGTGGACTTCCCCGCCCCGTTCGCGCCGATGATGCCGTAACAGTTCCCCTTGGTGAACTTGAGGTTGACGTCCTCGAAGAGTTTTTTGCTGCCGTACTGCAGACTCACGCCGTTGACCTGTAACATAATCTCTCCTTCTCGATGATTTTCCTTGCTTTCCTGTTATATCCTGCTATTTTCCGTTATTTCTTGCCCTTCCGGGCCCTGATCTCCCGGATCGTCTTTTCGAATCCCTTGTCCGCGGGCTCGAAATAGATTCTGTCCTTCAAACTGTCGGGCAGATATTGCTGCGCCACCCAACCGCCGTAGTTGTGCGGATATTTGTACTTCTTGCTCTCCGCCTTCATCTCCTTTGTGCCGTAAGAGGCGTCGCGCAGGTAGGGCGGGATCGCGTCGTCCTTGTTCTTGACGGCGTCGGCGCGGGCGGCGTCCATTGCCATCACGACCGAATTGCTCTTCTCGGTCTCGCAGACGTAGACGATCGCCTCGGTGAGGGGCAGCAGCCCCTCGGGATAGCCCATGTTCTGGAATGCGGTGAGCGCAGAGGTCGCCATGACGAGCGCGTTCGGATCGGACAGGCCGACGTCTTCCGCGGAATGAGCGATGAGCCGCCGGAAGACGAGGAGCGGATCGCATCCCCCCTCGATGAGGCGGAACGCATAGTAGAGCGCGGCGTTCGAATCGCTCCCGCGCAGAGATTTGCAGAAGGCGGACAGAAGATCGTAGTATAAGTCTTCGTTATAGGAGAGCGCCTTGCGCTGGATGGACTGCTCCGCGTCTTTGAGGGTGACATGGATCGCGCCGTTTTCGTCGGGCGGGGTGGTGAGCACGGCAAGTTCGAGGGCGTTGTAGGCGGAGCGCAGATCTCCCGCCGCCGTTACGGCGATATGGTCGAGCGCCTCGCTGTCGACCTCGGCGGCATATGTCCCGAGCCCCTTGCGCTTATCTTTGAGCGCCCGCTCCAGCGCGCCGCGGATATCCCGCGTGGTCAGCGCGCGGAATTCGAACACCCGGCAGCGGGACACGATCGCGGGCGTCATGCTCGCATAGGGATTTTCGGTTGTGGAGCCGATGAAGATGATCGTCCCCTGCTCGATCGCAGGCAGGAGCGAATCGGACTGCGTCTTGTTGAAACGGTGGCACTCGTCGAGCATCAGATAAGTGCGCTTGTTGAACATCTTGAGGTTGTCCCGCGCACGGTCGACCGCCTTTTTGACATCTGCGACGCCCGAGGAGACGGCGTTGAGCTTGATGAACTCCCCGTTCGTCTGCGCGGCGATCACGTTGGCGAGCGTCGTCTTGCCGCAGCCGGGCGGCCCCCAGAAGATGCAGCTGCCCAAGCGGTCGAGTGAGATCGCGCGCCGCAGGAGCGAACCCTCCGAAATGATGTGCTCCTGCCCCACGAAGTCCTTGAAATTGGAGGCGCGCATGCGCTCCGCGAGCGGCTTTGCCCGTTCCTCGTTATCGTTGAAATCGAACAGATCCATAGTCTAAATCCCGGCGCGGCGGCGTATGGTATGGTATGTCCGTCGCGAAAAAGTTGCTGCCCTATCTTGCGCTC
>CANROI010000129.1 GCA_947632165.1 uncultured Clostridia bacterium | reverse complement strand
GCGCCGATCCCGAACTTCTTCAGGGTCGTCGGCTGCAGCTTGCGCTTTGCGACGTATTCGAGATGGGGCTCTGCCCTTCCCCCATAGAGATTCTGCAGATAGAACCGGGCCGTATCCCGCATGAGGGACAGGAGCCTGTCCCGCTTCTGCTTGCGCTTGAGCGCCTCGTCGGCGGAACGGTTGTCGAATGTGGGCACTTCGAGATGGGCGCGGTCGGCGAGGATCTGCACCGCCTGGCGGAAATCCACATTCTCGTATTCCTTCACGAAGCCGATCACATCCCCCGAGGCGCCGCAGCCGAAACAGTGATAAAAACGTTCGGCCGCGTTGACCGAAAAAGACGGGGTCTTTTCATGGTGGAAGGGGCAGCAGGCCCAATAATTATAGCCGCGCCGCTCCAATTTTATGTAGGAGCCGATGACCTCGGCGATGTCGCTCTTCTCCTTGAGCAGAGAGATGAACTCGGCAAATGCGCCTTGGGAGCGCTCGTTCATACGCTGCCCTCCTTCGGCACATACAGGCGCTTGAATACGCTCACCGCATAGCGGTCGGTCATCGAGGAGAGATAGTCGCACACGACGCGGTCGAACTTGTCCTCCTTAAGCAGATCGCGGTAGAGCGCGGGAAGCTCCTCGGGCCGCCCGTAAAAATAGCCGTAGAGCTCGCCGAGCATGCGCTCCGCGCTCTCCTGTATAAGTTTGTTCGCCCGCTCATAGACGCGCTCGAACATGAAACTTCTCAGCTCGTCGAGCGCGGCGGCCTTCTCTTCGGACATCCTGACATAGGGCTGCCCGAGCGATTCGCGGTAGATATCGAGGATCGCCGTATTGATGCGCTCGGACGTATCCCGCCCGAAGACGCGGATAGCGCCCGCGGGAAGTTCCTCGGATTTCAGATACCCCGCCCGGATCGCGTCCTCGATGTCATGGTTGATATAGGCGATGCGGTCGGCAAGGGAGACCGCGACGCCCTCGAGCGTCATAGGCGCTCCATCCTTGGTGTGGTTGAGAATGCCGTCGCGCACCTCGATCGTGAGGTTGAGCCCGCGCCCGTCCTTTTCGAGCTTGTCCACGACGCGCAGAGACTGTTCGCTGTGGCGGAACCCGCATGCGGAAAGACTGTTGAGCACGCGTTCCCCCACGTGCCCGAAAGGGGTGTGGCCGAGGTCGTGCCCGAGCGCGATCGCCTCCGCAAGATCCTCGTTGAGGGAAAGGCAGCGCGCAAGCGAGCGGGCGATCTGGCTCACGTCGAGCGTGTGCGTGAGACGGGACATATAGTGGTCGCCGTCCGGCGCGAAAAAGACCTGCGTCTTGTTCTTGAGGCGCAGGAATGCCTTCGAATAGATGATCCTGTCGCGATCGCGCTGGAAATCGGTGCGCATCGCGCAGGCCTCCTCCTCTTTGAGGCGGCCCGCCGTCTCGGCGGACTTTTTCGCATAGGGAGAGAGATAAGCATTTTCTCTTTCGTACGTCTTTTCCTTCATAACAGTAATTATTTCGACGAAAGTATGAAAAACTCCTCTTTTTTGGCAAAATTGTTCAATTTTTCAATACTATGTCACACATAATACCACTTATTATGCGTGACATAGTAATGATTTTATATGATAAAATCGGAATTATTTCAGACATAATACTATGCAAAAGTGCTAAAAACGAAAAGTGCCCCCTATCGAGGGGGCTTGTGAACGGGTATTTAAGAGATTTCAGATATAGAGGCCGCCGTTGACGGCAATATCCTGCCCGGTGATGTAAGTTTGCTCTGACAGGAAGAAAATGAGTTCCGCGATCTCCTCTGCACGCCCGAAGCGGCCGAGCGGGATCTCCTGGGCAAGACTTCTGCGCTCTTCCGCACTCAAACGGGCATTCATCTCGGTATCGATCGCCCCCGGAGAGACGCAGTTGACGGTGATGTTCGAGGGCGCCAATTCCTTGGCGAGCGCTTTGGTGAAGGCGATGACGGCGCCCTTGGAGGCGGAGTAAACGCTCTCGCAGCTTCCGCCCGTCTCCCCCCATACGGAACCGACGTTCACGATTGCGCCGCCTCCCCTTGCGAGCAATTTTTTCACGGCATGGCGGCAGGTAAAGAACGTGCCGCCCATGTTCACCGCCATGAGGCGCTCCCACTCCGAGGGCAAGGTATCCTGCACCTGCCCGAAGAGCGCAACGCCCGCATTGTTGACGAGCACGTCGAGCGCGGGCATCCCGTCGAGGACCTTCTTCACCTCCCCGTCGCAGGCGACATCCGCCCGGATAAAACGCACTTCGGGATATTCCGCGCGCGCGTCGGAAGCGGCTGCCTCATCCGACGAATAGAGCGCCGTAACCGAATATCCCGCCGCCGAAAACCGTGCGCAGCAGGCGAGCCCGATGCCGCGCGTACCTCCCGTGATCAGAACATACTTCATTTCAATTCCTCCGCGATCGTCTCTGCAATCCGGACCGGCTCCCTGCCGTCCGTATCCACGGCGAGATCGCACGCCGCCTCATAGACGGGCGTCCGCGCCGCCGCAAGTTCCCCGAGCCGCGCCCCGAGATCTCCGCGCAGGAGCGGGCGGCTCCCGTCTCCGCGCAGTCTTTTTACAAGTGTATCCTCCGAAGCCCTGAGAAATACGACGCGCGCACCGGCGCAGAGGGCCGCGCGGTTTTCGGGGCGCAGAAGAAACCCTCCGCCCGTCGCGATCACAAGCCCGTCGCGCGCCGCCAGCTCTCTTGCAAGCCCGCTCTCGAGCGTTCGGAAATATTCCTCGCCGTGCTCCGAGAAGATGCGGGCGATCGGACCGTGTTCGCGCTCGATCGCCTCGTCCGTATCGACGAACTCCTTGCCGAGCAGGGCGGCGAGCGCTCTCCCGACCGTCGTCTTGCCGGAGCCCGGCATGCCGCACAGCACGATGTTCATAGCAGAAAGCTCTCGATCGCGAGTTTATAGCTGTTCTTGCCGAAGCCGAGGACCTCGCCGCGGCAGACGGCCATGAGCACCGATTTCGCGCGGAACTCCTCCCGCGCGCCGACATTGCTCATATGCACTTCCACGACGGGCACGCCGATCCCCGCGATCGCGTCGCGGATCGCATACGAATAGTGGGTGTAGGCGCCCGCGTTGAGCACGATCCCGTCGTAGACGCCCTCCGCTTCGCCAATCTTTTTGCAGATCTCGCCCTCGAGGTCACTCTGGTAGAAATCGAGTTCCGCCCCGCGGGACTGCGCAAAGCGCAGAAGTTCGCCGTTGATCGCTTCAAGCGTCTCGCCGCCGTAGATCCCCGCCTCTCTCTTGCCCGTGCGGCCGAGGTTTACGCCGTTCAGAATGAGCAGTTTCATGATTGCCTCCGTCAATTTATTTCGGTCGATTTTTGGGAGCGGTAGGCGCGGAAAAGCGCCTGCGCCTCCTGTGCGTCCGCTTCCCTCCGCAAGAAGATGCAGTCCGCGCGGTACGCCTGAAAAAAGAGCATCTGTTCGCCGTTGACCGTCCTCTTCCCGAGCGCCGCCGCAATGCTTAGAAATTGCGACTGCTCGGGTTCGTAAATCAGATCCACCGCCGCGCCGCAGCGGGAGAGCAGATCCATGCCGACGGGACCGAATCGCCCGCCCGCCTGCCTGACTTCGGGCGTCGTTCCCACGCTTTGGTGCATGCCAACGCCCGTGCAGTTTACAATGAGATCGAACGGTTCGTCCGGGATCTCCGCAAGCGGCACAAAGCCGCCGAATTCGCCGTATACCGCGCCGAGGCGGAGCGGGTCGCGCTCATAGGCAAACACCTTCGCCCCGGCCTGCAGCAGCTTTCGGATACAGCTTCTGCCCGCGCCGCCCGCGCCCAAAACGAGCACACGCCTCCCGCAGACGGCAAGGCCCGCGCTCTGCAGCATCAGCAAAAAGCCGTAGCCGTCGGTATTATAGCCTGTGCGGGTCGCGCTCACCACCGTATTGACCGCGCCGAACAGCGCCGCGTCGCCCTCGACGGAGCGGAGATGGGGAAGGATGTCCGTCTTGAAGGGGATCGTGACGTTGAAGGCATCAAAGCGGGAAAAGAGCTCCTCCGCGCGCGAAGCAAAGTCGCATGGCGGGACGGACACTTTTTCATATGTGCATGTTTCGCCCAAACCGCCGAGAATGAACCGATGCATCTTCGGGCTCAGCGAGGCGGAGACGTCTTTGCCGACGACCGCTAACCGAAGCATTTATAACTCCTCCCAAAGTTCCGCGAGCTCCCGCGCGTATTCCTCGAAGGGGAGGCGCAGAAGTTCGTATTTTCCGAGCGCCGTGGGAACGGTGAGCGTCACCTCGCCCGCCGAAGTGTTCTTCTTATCCGAGAGGGCGAGCCGCGCCGCCTCTTTAAGCCCCGGAAGCGCGGGGAGCTCTCCCAATGCCGCCCGGCAGAGCGAAAAGAGCCGCTCTTCGAATGCCTCGTCGCAGGAAGTGTGGCGGAGCGCGAGCTTCCCTTCGAGCAGGAGCCCGAGCAGCACGCATTCCCCGTGTGAGAGATTTGAGCCGGGCTCGATCGCATGCGCCGTGGTATGCCCG
>CANROI010000128.1 GCA_947632165.1 uncultured Clostridia bacterium | reverse complement strand
TTGAGTTCGCTCGTCATGAATCCGATCGCGTCGCGCACCTTCTGCGGCTCTTTCACGATCGAGTGCCCCGCGATCCAAGCGTCCCCCGCGTCGGGCTTGATGAGGGTGGAGAGCATGCGGAGCGTCGTCGTCTTACCCGCGCCGTTCGGCCCGAGCAGACCGTAGATCTCCCCGCGGTATGCCGAAAAAGACAGCCCGTCCACCGCGACCTTGCGCGGGGAGGCGGCCTTTTCCAGGCGTTGCTGCTTTTGTGACAGTGTGAAGGTTTTTCTGAGATTTTCCGCCTTCACGACCTCTTTTTGTGCTATTATGTCTGACATAGTACCTCACAAAATGGCTAAATTCGAAAATCGCTCCCATGGAAGCGGCATTGAACCGTGCCGTCGAGCCTTTTTTTCAGTAGATCGAGCCCGTCCCCACGACCGGCTGCGCGTCGCGGTTGCCACAGAGCACCACGAGGAGATTGCTCACCATCTGGGCCTTCCGCTCGTCGTCGAGTTCCACGATCTCCTCTTCGGAGAGCTTGTTGAGCGCCATCTGCACCATCGAGACGGCACCCTCGACGATCTTCTGCCTTGCCGCAATGATCGCGGAGGCCTGCTGGCGCTGGAGCATCGCGGCCGCGATCTCGGGCGCATAGGCAAGGTGGGAGATGCGCGCCTCCATGATCTCGATGCCCGCCATATCCGCGCGCTGCTGGATCTCCCCCTTCAGGACGTCCGCGATCTCCTGCGCGCTGCCGCGGAGGGAGGTCTCGTCGCCGTTCGAGGAGACGTCGTAGGGGTATTGCCGCGCGACCTGGCGGATCGCCGCGTCGCACTGCGTGGAGAGATATTCCATAAAATTATCGACATTGAACACGGCGCGCGCCGTATTGGTGATGCGCCAGATGACGACGACCGAAATCTCGATCGGGTTCCCCTCTTCGTCGTTGACCTTCTGCTTGTCGTTATTGAGCGTCATCGCCTTCAGCGAAAGCTTGCGTGAAATGCCCAACATGCGGGCGGGATTGACCGCCGCGCAGAAAGGGATCACCCAATAGAACCCATCCCGCTTGAGTGTGCCGTAATATTTCCCGAACATGGTGAGCACATACGCCTCGTTGGGCTGCAGCAGCTTGAATCCCGTAGAGCAGAAGATCCCGACGACAAGGAGCGCGATCCCTACGCCGATGAAGATCCCCGAAAGCGCTTCGTGCGACCCCGTCTCCTCGGCCGATCCCATGATGAAGCAAACGATCCCGCCCACGATGAGTGCGATGTCGAGAAAGAGCATCAGCCAGCCATTGATCTCATGGGCAGACTTTTCGTCCACCGAGTTCATCAACTTCTCATTCTGTTCCATAAGTCAGTTTCCTCCGAAATTTGATATCATTTTGATATCACTATGATACAACAAAAAAACGCCCTTGTCAAGGCGTTTTTCGAAAATTTTTCAGGATTTTTTCAAATTATGGGCGTCCTGAGGGGGCGCGCTCCCGTCTTTCGTTGCAGGCGTGGCCTCGTTCAAGGCTCCCTCGCCGCCTTCTTCCCGCGGGCGGGCGGTCTGCGGCTCGTCTCTCTGCTGTCCTGTGAGAATGGATTTCAGCTTTTTGAGCACCTTTGTGCCGTAGCAGACATACCCCGCCAAAAGCACGAGATAGACCGCCGTGCCGAGATCGACCGTCCGGCCGCCCACCTCGATCACGACGAGGTCGGGGTTGAGCCTGCCCGCGCAATAGACCGCGGCGAACGCGGCCGTGACGACGGCGGCTTTGACGAGCCCGCCGAGGAACGTCTTTTTGTTCCAAGCCCCCGCCATGACGGCGTTGAGCGTTCCGAGCGCGATATTCGCCGCAAGCAGCAGCAAGAGGCCGCCGCCCAACCGAAGGACCGTCAAGACCGGTCCTCCCTGCCCTCGGGCAGATCCATGAGGTGGTTATAGAGCCTTGTGACGACACCGTTGCCGCCCAACTGATGATAGGCTTCATAACTCCTGCGCGCGGATTCCTTGACATAGATCGGGCAATAGCCCCGCTCGGTGTAGACCTCGTGATAGTCGATGAGCTGGTTGCGGAGCAAGCTCTTGACGCCCTCCTGCAGCGCTTTTTCGCGCTTCATCATCCCTTTGAACTTTGCCGCGACCAGCGCCAACAGTCCGCCGAGAAAAAAGGACACGACGCAGGAGACGACGCTCGTCACAATCACCGCCGTAAGATTCATTTTTTTTCCTCCTTCAGTGAATCCGAATAACTTTCCGCGAGGTGGGAGCGGATGAGCCCGCCCCTGCCTCCCCCGATCTCGAGCATCCGCCCCACATGCCGGTAGCCAAGCAGCGCGGGCGGGAGCCGGGTGACGAGATCGCGGCCGTTTCTGACGACGGTGAAGTTGCGAAAGCGCGCCGCGACGCGCCCGTTCAGCCTCCCCCACACCACGCGCGGGCAGCCGAATCCGTAGCCCTCGATCGCAGGTGCGAGATCGGGACGGTGAAAGACGCAGTATTCATGCGCCAGCAGGGCGAGCGCCGCGCCGTGAGAATACCCGGACAAGATGATGCGGCGCACGGTCCTGTCCTCGACCAAGGGCAATAAATGGGGCTTGACCGCTTCGAATACGCGCAGAAATCCCCTGTGGCAGAACCACAGGTCGCACATTTCGCGGTACGGCCTTGCGGGAAAATCGAAGTTGTTCCGCCAATCCTCCGCGCCGTTGCTCTTTTCGAAAAACAGAAAGAGCGTGCTCCCCTCCCGCGAAACCGCATAGGAGGCCGCGTGCTCCTTCAGCTGGAGATAGTCGATGCCGACCGTCCGCCCAAACAATTCATATAAATCCATTCATGAAGCTCCTTCCCCTATATTATAGTACCGAAGGCCGCAACGGTCCGGGCTGTCTGCCGAATACTTTGTATTTTTTCAGATCCGGGAGTTGAAATTTTTCCGCGGGGATGGTATAATGGAACCGAGGTACAAAAGATGAAAAGTAAAGACTTGAAAACGGCCGCGATGGCGGCGGAGGCCGAGGCGGCCGCTGCGGAGAGCGCCGTCCTGCCCGAATCCGAAGAGCTCGAAACGGGGGCGCCCGAAACCGCCGAAGCGGGAGAGGCGCTCGAAAACGTATCGAAGGCGAGCGGCAGAACGGTATGGGGCGTTCTCTACGCGGCGGTCACCGTCCTATTGATCGCCTTGAGCGTGACGCTTTTGATCCTCGATCTGTGCGGCGCGATCGAGCTTTCGGAGCCCCCCTTCTTCTGGGTCGATTTGGGGCTGCTCATCGTCTTTTGGGCGGATGTGCTCATCCGCTTCGCCCTTGCGAAGCGCAAAGGCGCGTTCCTGCTCGCCAATCTGATCGAGATCGTCGCGATCCTGCCCCTCTCTTACCTCTGGCACCCCCTCCACATGCTGCATTTTCTGCACCTCTACCGCCTCTTGCACATCTTCCACCGCAGCAAAGAGTTAGGCGCGGACGAGATTTTGCCCGACGAGGACGAATTTGGTTTGGAGAACTCCAACGCGCCCCTGCCGGAGGCGGAAGACGAGGTTCCGGATATGCCCCAAGACCGAGCATAGGCCGCCAAGGTATTTCAAGGTATTCCGCGAAAAAATGTATAAGAAAAGACGTAGCCCGCGCTACGTCTTTTTTCTGTTCAATTCGAGTGCCGAATCGCCTTGTAAATCGACAATCACACGATGCCGTGCGCCATCATCGCATTCGCGACCTTCAGGAAGCCTGCAATGTTCGCCCCGGCGACATAATCACCCTCCACGCCGTACTCGCGCGCCGCTCGGTCCATGTTGTGATAGATGTTCACCATGATCGATTTGAGCTTTGCGTCTACCTCTTCGAACGTCCAATAGAGACGGCTGCTCGACTGCGCCATTTCGAGCGCGCTCGTGGCGACGCCGCCCGCATTCGCGGCCTTTGCGGGCAGGAACACGACGCCCGCCCTGCGGAAGACGGCGATCCCCTCGAGCGTCGTGGGCATATTCGCGCCCTCGCCGACGTACTTCACGCCGTTTTCGACCAACTGCTTTGCCGATGCTTCGTCGATTTCGTTCTGCGTGGCGCAGGGGAGCGCAATGTCGCAGGGAATGCTCCAGATCCCCTTGCAGCCCTCATGGTACTCCGCGCCCGCAACGCGCGCCGCGTACTCCTTGATCCGGCCGCGCTCGACCTCTTTGATCTGCTTGATCGTATCGAGCCTGATGCCCGCCTTGTCATAGATATAGCCGTTGGAATCGTACATCGCCACGACTTTGGCGCCGAGCTGCTGCGCCTTTTCGCAGGCGTAGATCGCGACGTTGCCCGAACCGGAGATGACGACCGTCTTGCCCCGCAGCGAATCGCCGCGGCAGGACAGCGCCTCTTCCACCATGTAGACGAGCCCATAGCCCGTCGCCTCGGTGCGGGCGAGGCTTCCGCCGTAGCTCAGCCCTCTGCCCGTGAGCACGCCCACATGCTCGGCACAGATCCGCTTGTACTGCCCGAAGAGGAAGCCGATCTCCCGTCCGCCGACGCCGATGTCCCCCGCGGGGACGTCGGTA
>CANROI010000127.1 GCA_947632165.1 uncultured Clostridia bacterium | reverse complement strand
CGCTCACTTATGTCGCATTGCGCCAACAGTTATCAACTGTTGGCAGAATGCAATGCTCCACCCTAAAAGGGACAGCATGAGGTCGCCCTTGGCTCCCCTGTAGGGTGGAGCGGTGTTGTTTCTGTTCAACAGCCCTGTGGGCTGTGAACAACGCCGCGACAGCCGAGCCGGTGGCGAGGCGGCGTTCGACGGACGCTACCGTCGAACCCTGTCGAGGCGTTAGCCGAGACTGAAGGGTTTCTCTCATTCCAACCCCAACCGCTTCAGGATGTCCGCCTTTACCGAAGAATATTGGCGGGCAATTTGCAAATTGGAATATCTTACGACCGTAATTCCTTGTTCATTCAAAAAAAGATTCCTTTGCGAGTCGTATCCCTCGTCCGCGGCCGCATAGTGTTGCGAACCGTCGAGTTCAATCGCCAATTTGGCCTCTGCACAATAAAAATCCACAATGTATTGCCCGATCGGCTTTTGGCGCACAAACTTGACGGGCAGTGAATTCAAAAACGTGTACCAAAGCTTGCGTTCTTCCTTCGTTTGGCGTTTTCGCAATTCACGCGCATGCCCAACCAATCTGTGTTGATAATGAACCATAAGTCCTTTCCCCCTTGGCGCCCCTGTAGGGGAGCTGGCACGAGCGTAAGCGAGTGACTGAAGGGTTTCAGAGAACCCTTTCCCCCTCGCTTCGCTCGGGTACTTTCCCTTGAAAGGGACAGCAAGGGCTCCCTCTTGGCGCCCCTGTAGGGGAGCTGGCACGAGCATAAGCGAGTGACTGAGGGGTTTCAAAGAACCCTTTCCCCCTCGCTTCGCGGGTACTGTCTCACACGGGTAGAAACCCGTGCTACTTCGCCCTGCGGGCTCGTGCCGCGCTTAGAGACATAGAACGCGCGCGGGGCGGTCAACGTTCGCGCCTCCGATGCGCTCACTTATGTCGCATTGCGCCAACAGTTATCAACTGTTGGCAGAATGCAATGCTCCACCCTAAAAGGGACAGCACGAGGTCGCCCTTGGCGGCAACGCTCCCCCTTGAAAGGGACAGCAAGGTGATTATATTTTACTCAAAACGTATCCCTCTTTGGAATCCTTCACGGCGTAGCCGAGTTCCTTGAGTTTTTCCCTGAGCTCGTCGCTCTTCGCCCAATCCTTTGCAAGGCGCGCGGCCCACCGCTCCTCGGCGAGCGCCTTCACCTCGGCGGGGACCTCCGCCTCCTTGGGGGCGTACTTATCCAGATACTCCTTCGCGTCCTTTTTGAAGAGCCCCAAAAGGGAATAGGTCGCGCGGATCTGGTTGGTCATCTTGCGCGAAGCGGGGTCGTTTTCGCCCAAAAACTTCGATACGTCCTTGAAATATCCGAACAGATCGGAGAGCGCGAGCGCCGTGTTGAAGTCGTCGCTCATCGCCGCATCGAACTTCTTGTCGATCCCGGGACAGAGCCCCTTTTCTTCGGGGAACTTTTCCTCCGCCTCTTTGATCAGCGTGTAAAACCGCACGAGGTGTGCCTCCGCATTGGGAAACAGATCGTCCGTGATGTTGACGTCGCCGCGGTAACCCGAGGAGAGCAGGGCGAATTTGATCGCCTCGTTCGAATATTTTGCGAGCAGGTCCTCAAGCAGCAGGCTGTTGCCGAGCGATTTCGACATCTTCTGGCCGTTGACCTTGATGAGCCCGTTGTGCGTCCAATATTTTGCGAACCGTTTGCCCGTCAAGGCCTCGGTCTGCGCGATCTCGTTCTCATGATGGGGGAAGATGAGGTCTCTTCCGCCGCCGTGGATATCGATCTGATCCCCGAACGCGACGCGGTTCATCGCCGAGCACTCGATGTGCCAGCCCGGCCTGCCCTTGCCCCAGGGGGAATCCCACGAGATCTCCCCCTCCTTCGCCGCTTTCCAGAGCGCGAAGTCGTAGGCGTTCTTCTTGCTCTCGTCGTTTTCGACGCGCACGCCGTCGAGCATGTCCTCCTTGTCCCGCCCCGAGAGCTGCCCGTAGGCGGGGAAGCTGTCCACGTCGAAGTAGACGTCGCCGTTGGGCGCGGGATAGGCATGCCCCTTGCGGATGAGCTCCTCGATGAAAGCGATGATGTTCCCGATGTTCTCGGTCGCCTTCAGCCAGACGGTGGGCTCGTCCACGTCCAATTCCCGCATCACGCCGTCGATCTTTTCGATCATCATCTCGGCGTACTTGTCGGCGGGAATGCCCGTCTCGCGGCTCTTGGCGATGATCTTGTCGTCGACGTCGGTATAATTGCGGGCATAGGTCACCCGATAGCCCTGCTTTTCGAGGAACTTGCGGAAAATATCATAGAGAATGGCCTGAAAGCCATGCCCGACGTGCGCCTCGCCCGAGACGGTGATCCCGCAGGCATACATTTTGACCTTCCCCTCCTCGAGGGGAACGAACTCTTCCTTTCTTCTTGTGAGAGAATTATAAATCTTCATGTTTCTCCTCTTTTTCCCGCGCACGGAGCTGCTCTTCGAGCGCGAATACCCTCTCGCGGAGGGCACAGACTTCCTTCAGGATCGGGTCCTCTTTTTCGGGCATGAGATCCTGCACTTTTTCGCCGCCCAGCCGCACGACGCGCGCGGGCACGCCGACGACCGTTGCGTACGGCGGGACCTCTTTGAGGACGACCGCTCCCGCGCCGATCTTGGCGCCGTCGCCGACCTTGAAGCCGCCGAGCACCTTTGCCCCGCTCGAGATCGTGACGTTCTTCCCGATCGTGGGGTGCCGCTTGCCCTTCTCCTTGCCCGTGCCGCCGAGCGTCACGCCCTGGTAGATGACCGTTCCCTCGCCGACTTCCGCGGTCTCGCCGATGACGACGCCCGCGCCGTGGTCGATGAATACGCCCGCTGCGATCTTCGCGGCGGGATGGATCTCGATCCCCGTGCGGAACTTCGCCCACTGCGAGAGAATGCGCGCGAGCAGCTTGAGGTGCATCCGGTGCAGTCTGTTCGCCCAGCGGTGCATGCTCAGCGCATGCACGCCCGAGTAGGTGAGCCAGATCTCGAACTTGCTGCGGGCGGCGGGATCGTTCCGCTTCGCCGCGGCGATATCCTTCCTCAGTCTTGCGAAAAACATGGGTCCCCTCCCATGATCAGTCTATGAGCGCCGCCGCGCGCTGCGCCACGCCGCGCCTCAGACTCTCTTCACCTTTTAGCCTATTGTAGCACATGGCATGAAAAATTGCAAACGTTTTTCGCCGGGGTACGAAAGACGCAAAAACCGCCCCGGGACCGCCCCGAAACAGGCGCTCACTTGATTTCTTGAAATTATTTTTCGAAAAGTCTGAACGCGGGGTGTATATTTACAATTTTTTGCGCTTTTTATCATCAATTTTTTTGGAAACGTCGATAAATTTGTTGAAAAGTTGTTGCTTTTTCCGCAACGATGTGTTAATATCTTACATGAAAAAGGTCAAAAGGAGATTTGTTATGAAAAAGGACCGTGTTGAAAAAATTGCAGAGCTCCTCGATAAGCGCGGGAAGCTCACTTTGGGGCAGCTCGTCACCTACTTTCCCAACGTGTCGCAGATGACGCTTCGTCGCGACCTTGTACAGCTCGAGCAGGACGGCCGGGTCATCCGCATCCGCGGCGGCGCGATGTCGGTAAAAGAAGTACAGAAAGTTTCGAACGAGCCCTATGCCAAGAAGACGGCGCTGCACACCGACGCCAAGATCAAGATCGCCCAGAAGGCGGCGAGCCTCATCGAGGAGAACTGCTCGCTGTTCATCGACGGCGGGACGACCGCGATGTGCCTCGCGAAAGAACTGCCCGACATCAACATCCACATCTTCACGAACGGGCTTGCCGTCGCCATCGAGCTCGCCCAGAAGAAGAACATCGATGTGACCGTCCTCGGCGGACAGGTGATGAAGGAGAACCTCTCCACCGCCTCGCCCGTGGCGAAGTCTTACTTCGAGAACACGAACTTCGAGCTGGCGATCATCTCCACCTCCGCCTTCACGGTGCAGAACGGGTTCTCCTGCGGGTCGATGGTCGAAGCGGATCTGCTCAAGATGGCGCGCCGGAAGGCAAAATCCATGTATATGATGCTCGACAGCTCCAAGATCGGCAAGATCATGCCCCATACCTTTGCCCATCTCGAGGACATCGACGTCCTCATCACGGACGACGAATTTCCCGCCGACCTCAAGGAACAGTTCACCCAGCGGAACATCGTGGTCATGTAACACAGCTCAACATGCCCCCGCCCGCCGCAGAGCGCGCTCTGCGGCGGGCATTTTTTTCTGCAGTCAGCGCTTTGCCACGTACACGATCCCCGCGGCGCCCGGCCCGATATGCGCCCCCACCGCGCAGTTGATGCGGAGCAGGTCGCTCCCCGGAAGCCGCAGCTCCTCCATCAGCTCCCGCGCGGGGACGTCCGTATCCGTCTGCAGGAACCGCACGGGATAGCGCTCGTCCGCGCCGTCGGCGCGGAAGCGCTCCGCGAGCTCCTTGAGCGCCCGCTTGCTCCCGTGCGCCTTGCCCGTGAGCGCGACCGTCCCCTCCCGCGTGACCGTGATCGTCGGCTTGAT
>CANROI010000126.1 GCA_947632165.1 uncultured Clostridia bacterium | reverse complement strand
TTGCCGTGCAGCTCTAAAATAATGCGCTCCGCCGTCTTTTTGCCGACCCCCTTGACCGCGGAGAACCGCTTGCTGTCGCCCGTTGCGATCGCCTCGCTCACTTCCTCCGGCTTCATGGCGGAGAGAATGCCGATCGCCGACTTCCCCCCCACTCCCTGCACGGAGGTGAGCTCGCAAAAGAGCTTTTTCTCCTTCGGATCGGCGAAGCCATAGAGGTAGACCCCGTCCTCCCTGACCTGAAAACAGGTGTAGACCTCGCCCGTGCCCCCCTCTTTCACCCGTGAGAGACGGGAAAACGCGGCGCCCGAGCAGATCACTTCGTAGCCGACGCCGCCCACTTCCAGAAGCGCCTCGCCGGGGGCGAGATGCCTGACGGTTCCCTTCAGATATCCGATCATAAAAATCTCCTGTATTCCGAACGCAGGCCGCTTGGCAGTCAGATGCCGAACATGCCCGAAAATCTGTTTGTAAACGCATGGCAGAGCGCGATGGCGAGGGCGTCGGCCGCGTCGTCGGGGCGGGGAATGGATCTTAAGCGGAGATGGGCGGCAACGGTCCGCTGCATCTGCACTTTGTCCGCCCTGCCGTAGCCCGTGAGCGCCTGCTTGATCTGGTTGGGCGTATACTCGAAGAGGCGCCCGCACTGTTTGGTGCAGGCGAGCAGAATGACGCCGCGCGCATGCGCGACGTTGATCCCCGTCGTGATATTCTTGGAAAAGAACAGCTCCTCCATCGCGGCCTCGTCCGGGTGGAATGTTTCGAAGATCTTGTTGACCCCCTCCTCGAGCATGCACAGCCGCACACCGAGATTTTCGCTCTGCGGCGTCTTGACGACGCCGTAGTCCACCGCGCGGCAGTTCCCCCTTCCGTCCTTTTCCACGACCCCGTAGCCCATTGTGCCGAGCCCCGGGTCCAGCCCAAGTATTACCATATGTTTATTTTATAATATCCCGGCGCCGTTTGTCAAGCAAATTCCCGCAAACGCGGGAAAGGGGCCGTGATCGCTTGCTTTTTCCGGCGCTTTCGGATATAATTAACATAAAAACACAGGAAGGCAAATCAAAATGAAATTATGGGAAGGCAGATTCGAGAAGCCCATCTCGCCCGACGCGGATGCGTTCAACGAATCGCTCTCGTTTGACAAACGGCTGTATAAAGCGGACATCACGGCCTCGATCGCCCATGCGACGATGCTCGGCAAATGCGAAATCATCCCCGAGGCGGACGCGGAGGCGATCACAGAGGGGCTGAAGGGCATCCTCGCGGATATCAAGGCGGGCTCCCTCGCCGTAGAAGGCGCCGAGGACATCCACTCCTTTGTGGAAAACGAACTCGTTTCCCGCATCGGCGAAACGGGCAAGAAGCTGCACACCGCCCGCTCGCGCAACGACCAGGTGGCGACCGACCTCAGGCTCTACGCCCGCGAGAGCATCGACCGCATGATCGCTCTCATCAAGGACCTGATCGAGGCCCTCCTCCGCCTCTCCCGCGAGGGGAAGGGGATCCTGCCCGGCTTCACCCATCTGAGAAAGGCGCAGCCTCTGAGCCTCGCGCAGTACTTCAACGCCTACTGCGAGATGTTCCTGCGCGATTTGGAGCGCTTCGACGACTGCCGCAAGCGGGTCAACGTGATGCCGCTCGGGAGCGCGGCGCTCGCGGGGACCTCCTATCCCATCGACCGCACCATGACGCAGCGGCTGCTCGGCTTCGGAGACATCTCCCAGAACGCCGTCGACGCCGTCTCCGACCGCGACTTCGTTGCGGAATATCTCTTCTGCGCCTCCCTCACGATGGTCCACCTCTCGCGCCTGTGCGAGGACACCATCCTCTACACCTCGGAAGAATTCGGCTATTGGGTGATCCCCGACGAATATTCGACGGGCTCCTCCATCATGCCGCAGAAAAAGAACCCCGACCTTCCCGAACTCGTGCGCGGAAAGTCGGGACGGGTCTTCGGGCACCTCATGGGCATGCTCACCGTGCTCAAGGGGCTCCCGCTCGCCTACAACAAGGACCTGCAGGAGGACAAGGAGGCATTCTTCGACGCCGAAGATACCCTCTCTTCCTGCCTTTCGATCTACACCGCGCTGCTCTCGAAGCTCACCTTCAACTTCGAGGCGATGTTCGAGGCGGCGGGCGGCGGATTCTCGACGGCGACCGACGTTGCGGACTACCTCGCAAAGAAGGGCATCCCCTTCCGCGACGCGCATGCCGCGACGGGCAAGCTTGTGCGCTACTGCATCGCGAAGGGCAAGACGCTCGACCGCCTCACCCTCGAGGAGTTCCGCGCGGTGAATCCCGCATTCGAAAAGGATGTGCTCGCGGCCGTCACCACCCGCGCCTCCGTGGAGGCGAGAAATTCGGTGGGCGGCTCTTCGCAGGATGCCTCCCGCCATGGCATCGCCTCGATCAAGCGGCGGCTGAAAAAATACTGATGATTGAAGAGAACGTCCTCCGCCTGAAAAAGGAGACCGCCGTGAACGGATTCGGCGAGCCGGTGACCCTCGTTGCGGCGACCAAGACCCGCACGCCCGAAGAGATCAACCGCGCGATCGCGGCGGGGATCGGGGACATCGGCGAAAACCGCGTGCAGGAATTCTGCGCCAAGTACGACCGCATCTCGGGCGCACGGCGGCACTTTATCGGACGGCTGCAGACCAACAAGGTCAGATCCCTCATCGGAAAGGTCTTCCTCATCCACTCCGTCGACCGCGACGGGCTCGCGGACGAGATCGCCCGCCGCTCACGGGGCGCGGGGCTCGTCACCGACGTCCTGCTCGAGATCAACGTCGGCGAGGCCTCGAAGGGAGGTTACCCCATCGAGGAGGGAATGGCGGCGTTTTTGCGCCTCTCCCGCATGGAGGGGATCCGCGTGAAGGGGTTCATGGCCATGCTCCCCGCCTCCCGCGACGCCGCCCTCTTGATCCCGCTCGCGGACAGGATGCGCGCGCTCTTCGAAGAGGCTAAAGAACGGGACGAAGCCGTTGAATTTCTCTCCATGGGCATGAGCGGAGACTATGAACTCTGCCTCGAGCGGGGCGCGAACATGATCCGCCTCGGGACCGCGATCTTCGGCGAAAGAGCGCAGCCCCGCCTGTAAAAAATGTCCGCGTCTTTTTTTCGATCTTTTTCTCCGGAAAGGGATATACTAAGAGCAGTAAAGCGCAAATAAGGAGAATGTTATGCCCTCGAGCATTACCCATCAACTCATTGCGGAAGAGGCGCTCCCCCTTCTGCCCCCGTCGGCGCGCGGCGCGATCGGGCGCGCGCCCGACGAATATTACCTCGGTGCGCAGGGTCCCGACCTCTTTTTCTTCTACCGGATCGGCAACCGCAGCGAATACAACCTCGGGAAATTTTTGCACCGCTACCGCGTGTATGATACGTTCGTGTTCTTCCTCAACTTCATGCGGGACGACGCCCTGCCCCAGCTCAGGGAGGAGGACCGGGACCGGGCGCTCGCCTATATCCTCGGATATCTGTGCCACTATGCCGCAGATTCGACCTTTCATCCGTTCGTCTACAACTATATGGAGGAGCGCTGCTGCGAGAAGCGGGAGCACCAGCAGATCGAGAACGATTGGGATGTGTGGTTCCTGCGCGAGCGGAAGGGGCTCTCCGCCGAAAAATTCAAGTTCGCTTTCTCGCCCGAAACGATCATCAAAGACGGCACCGTGGCGCGCCTCTATGACCGTCTTGCGCATGCGCTCGAGCGGGAGGAGGTGAAAAAGCGCCGCTTTGACCGCGGGCTGAAAAATTTCAACCTCTATCTGAAGTTCTTCCACGGAAAATGCTACGGCGCGCAGAAGAGGTGGGAAAAGACGGAGCGGTTTTTCCATGCGAAGCGCTTCCTCTCCCGCCTCTACCCGCGCGAGACGATCGATCCCGCCTATGTGGACGGGGAGCATTTCCTCACGAACTCCGAGGGGCGGGGCGCAAGCGCGGATGAGCTCTTTGCCGCCGCCACAAAAAAGACGGCGCGGCTTGCGGAACTCTTTCTCCGCTCGGTGGAAGAGGGGATCCCCCTCCCCCGCGCCGAATTCGGCAACAGCCTGCTGACGGGAAAACAATGCGAATGAGCCCATGAGCGTCCGTGACGCTTCGACTCTTCCGAATGGGAATGCGGCGCCGCCGAAAGCATAGCTTTCGGCGGCGCCGCACCTTTTATAATTCCTTAATCCTTTTTGGAATACACGCAGCCGCAGTAGTTCTGGCGGTAGAGCGCGTGTTCCTTCGATAGTTCGATCGACCGAAGATAGCCGTTCCGCTTCTTGAAGTCGCTCGGCAGATATGTAACGCCGTACTCCTCTTGAAGCGCAAAGCCGATCTCATTGATGAGCCGCGCGTTCTTGAGCGGAGAGAGGGTGAGCGTGGTCGCGAACAGGTCGAACCCGCGCGCCTTTGCCTCACGCGCCGTCCGCTCCAACCTGAGCCTGAAACAGCGCGCGCAACGCGCACCGCCCTCCGGCTCCCCTTCGAATCCCCTTGCGGCCTCTTCGAAGTCCCCGGGGGAATAATCGCAGTCGAGAAAGTCCGC
>CANROI010000125.1 GCA_947632165.1 uncultured Clostridia bacterium | reverse complement strand
CCCGAAGCGGATGCAGAGGTTGTTCTGACCGTCACGATCAAAGCGGGCAACGTTTCGGACACCAAGGACATCACCGTTACCATCAAGGCCGAGAGCGAGACTCCTTCTCCCGGCAAGGGTGACGGTACTGTCGATCATCCTTATTCCGTCGCAGAAGCGCAAGCGATCATTGCCGCGCTTGGCTCGGAAACAGTGTATAAGGTTAATGGGGAAATTGCGCTTGTCTATGTGAAAGGGATCGTCACTGTAAAGGGAACGACCGATAAGTACGGCATCAAGAATTATTTCATGGCAGATGTTGCCGGAGATACCGAAAATGACATTTGCGTGTATAGCCTTAACTGGGGTACGGTGGAGCAAGGAACGGAGATCGGAGTCGGCGATACGATTATCGTAACCGGTTATCTTCAAAATTTCAACGGTACATACGAAGTATCCAGCTACAAAGATTCTACTTGGCACAACGGCACTGTGGAAGCTCATACGCCCGCTGGTGGCTCGGTTGAACCCACTCCTCAACTTCCCGAACCTGTGAAGGGGACCGAGATCGACGCCGAGGGCGCAACTGTTTTCGATTTTTCCGATGTGGCGGTCGCAGAAGCCGATAATTACAATGAAATAGAAGACGATGCGCTTCTCGCCGCTTTCGACAATTTCGAAGGGCTTACGGTGACGAAGTCGAAGATTTATGCAGGTAACAATACCACGAGCGGGCCTTCCGACGAGTATAAGAGCACCGGCGGCTTCCTGCGGATGGGTTCGGGCAAGGCGAATGGTACGCTTACATTGACGTTCACCAAAGACGTTACCAAGATCCAGATCCTTTGCATCGGTTGGAGCGATTCGGATACAATTGCGATCGACGGTTTCAATCCTGTAACGATCGGCAAGACCGCGAAAGTCGCTTACACCTACACGCTTACCGAGGCTGTGAAATCGTTCACCATTACCACCGGCAACAGAGCGCTTATCTTCAAGATCGCGGTCACCTTTGCAGACGGCGGCGAGACCGAACCTCAACCTCAACCCACTGGAAAGACTGCGACCTACGATGTTTCTACGAAGAGCTATGCGAATGGCGAAAAAGTGACGACTGTTACCGAAGGCGATATCACGTTTACCTTCTCCAAGGGTTCAGGTAGCAGTGATCCCGCATACTATAACTCCGGCGCGGCCGTCAGACTCTATCCAAACAACACGCTCACGATCTCCGTCGGAGAAGGGTACTACATCACTAAAATTTCCATTACCTTCGCTTCGACCGGTGATTCGGCAGACAACGCGATTACCGTTAACAAGGGGACATTTACCACCAATACGTGGGAAGGCAGCACGCAGGCAGTCGTGCTTACGGCAGGCGGAACAAGCGGGCACAGAAGAATCGTATCGGTAGAGGTCGAATATACCGCTACCACGCATGTGCACCACTACAACGTTGCCCATGACGCGAATGCATTCACGCACACGTTCACTTGCGACGCCGCGGGATGTTACGACACCACCTATTCCGAAGCATGTGAACTTACGGAAAATAAGTGCGACAAATGCAACACGACCTACACCGAAGACCAGATCAAAACAGCTCTGTTCGCATTGGAGGCGGGTCAGTCCCTTCCCGGCAACACTTATCAGCTTACCGGCAAGGTGTTGCGGATCAACACGGCGTACGATTCCAAATACGGCAACGTGACCTTCACAATGAAGATCGGTGAAAACGAAGTCGAGGCATTCCGCGCTTCCGGCGAGAAAGCCGAGACCGTGAAGCCCGGCGACACAGTCACTGTAAAGGGCGGGCTTACGAACTACAACGGGACCTATCAGTTGTCCGCAGGCACGATCCTCACCCTCACAGAGGGCGAATTGACCGCGGAAGAGAAAATTGCCGAGGTCAAGACTTGGCTCACCCTTCCCGAAGCTGTGGATAACGTTATCACGCTTCCCACGCTTCCCGATTGGGCAGAGGGCGTCAAGATCACTTGGACGAGCGCAACTCCCGCGTCAGTTGATTTAAGCGAGGACGGCACGAAATTCGAACTGAAACCCGGCGACGCAGACGCAGAAGTCGTGATCACCGCTTCGATCGCTTGCGAGGGTGCGGCTGCGCAGGAAAAGACCTTCACAGTCAGAGTTCCCGCAAAGCCTGCCGAAGGTGCAAATTCGGTCACCTATGATCCCGCTGCCAAATATGCGGACGTGGACAGCAACGTTGACGTTACGGCTGAGACCGTGGAAGACGTGACGATCACATTCGCCGCAAACGACGGTACAGCTCCGAAGTACTATAAGAACGGTACGGCGATCAGAGCTTATGCGAAGAACACGATCACGATCTCCGCCCCCGCGGGCAATGTCATCACCAAGATCACGATCACGTTCGGTACGAGCGATGGCAACAACGAAATCACTGCCGATGGTGGCAATTATGCGGACGGAGTCTGGACGGGCTCCGCGCAGACCGTTGTCTTTACGATCAGCGGCACGAGCGGACAGAGGAGAATTGCGAAGATCGTAGTCGAATATGCACCCGCTCCCGCAGCGGCGGATGCGCCTGCGGCGATCCTCCCCGGTAAGAAGAACTGATTTGCCAAACGGCATAAAAACGGGCAGCCCTTCCGTTTCGGAAGGGCTGCCCATATCTTTTGGCGGGGCTCCGCCGCGCGCAACGCTTCAAAAGATTGCCGCGCTTCGATTGATTTTCCCGCGAAAGTATGTTATAATGTGCAATGGAGGCCGCAATGACAAGAAAACAAAGCAAAGAGGAACTCAAAGAGTATATCGAAAGCATTCGCGACGGAGAGGGGAATGTGGTCGTGGACGTCGATTTAAGCGGCGATACGCCGCGCTACAACCCGCTCAGCCTGAAGGGCCGGAAGGACCTGAACAGTGAAATTTATGACTTTATCGAGGGACAGACGAACGTCATTCCCGCCATCGTACCGCTCCGGATCAGATTCCACGGTAAGTTCACGGAAGGGGAGCAGAGGGAGATCCGGCAGATGATGCACCGGCATTATGTGATGAAATCCTACGATATTTCGTGGGATCTCATGGCAAATTTCAGAAAGATGCTGATCTTGTCTATCTTCGGCGCCGCCGTGCTCGCGGTCTATTTGTATCTTGCGATCACCGGGAATCATGTATTCATGACGGAGATCCTCTCGATCGTCGGCTCCTTCTCTTTGTGGGAAGCGGCGGACGCGCTGCTTTTAGAGCGCCCGCACCTTCGGCAGGAACATAAAAACAACGAGCAGAGCTTGAACGAACGCGTCGAATTTGTCTGTAATGAGGAGCCGTCCGAGCCCGAAGCGTGAGATAGGGTCATCCCACTTTTCTTGCGATGCGCTCAAGGGCGGAGAAGTCGGTCAGATCATAGCGCAGGGGGGTGACGGAGATGTGCCCCGTCATGACCGCGTCGGTATCGATTGTGAGATCGCGCGTGGCGTTGTAGAGGCATACGAGGTGCGGTTTCACCGTTCCGTCGGCAAGAAATTCGAATTCGTCGCTGTAGATCGCAGGGCCCATTTTGGTCACGAGGATCTCGTCGCCGCGCTCGGGGAAATTGACATTGAGGATCTGCGCGAAGTCGAACAACTTCCGGCGCACGATCTCCTCGTAGACCGTATCCAGATGCTCGACGGCATTGCCGAACGAGTTGAATGCGGCGGAGAATGCCATGGAGCGGATCCCCGCCGACGCCGCCTCGAAACATGCGGCGACCGTTCCGGAATAATGGACATCGCCCCCGAGGTTGGGGCCGTTGTTGATCCCCGAGATCACGAGATCGACCTGTTTTTTCATGCCGAGCAGGGCAATGCGCACGCAATCGGCGGGCGTCGAATCGACGCTGTATGCCTCGACCTCTCCGAAGAGGTCGACTTTTTTTACTTCATATGCGTTATGGATCTGAATGGAGTGGCTCTTTGCGCTCTGCTGAACTTTCGGCGCAAAGACGCAGACCTCGCCGATCGTCTTTGCCCATTCGACGAGATAATGCAAGCCCACGGCATCGATGCCGTCGTCGTTTGTGAGGAGGATCTTCATAGCCAGCCCTTGTGTGTGGATTTGTATTCGCCGAGCAGACGGTCGGCGTCGTCGATGAGGCGGTGCATCTCTTCTACGGAGTATACCGTCGCACCCGCCGCCATGTTGTGCCCGCCGCCGTGGTATTCGATCGCGAGGTCGTTGATGCCGAGGAAGCGGGAGCGGAGCCTCACGCGGATGTTCTGTTTTGCCTCGTTGTCGATAAAAGCGATCCAGATGAGGCTTCCGCGGATCTCGGAGAGTTCGCCCACGACGTTGCTTGCCGCTTCGAAGGTGAGATGGAACCGCTCCTGCACCTGCTTGTCCATGTAGATATATGCGACGCCGTGCTCCGTGATGCGGATATGGTCATAGATGAAGGACTTGAATTTCAGCTCCTCGAGGTCCTCCGAATAGAGATTCGCAAACAGCGCCTCATAGTCTACGCCGCAGTCGAGGAGCGCGCCCGCAAGGCGCAGGGTATCGCCCGTGACGCCCTCGAAGCGGAATCTGCCGCTGTCCGTCACCATGCCGAGGTAGATGTAGGT
>CANROI010000124.1 GCA_947632165.1 uncultured Clostridia bacterium | reverse complement strand
AACGCACGAAAAACGCAAACTCCGACTGTCGCCAAACAAGTTTATGCAGTACGGGTAATTACGTCCACATATTGGAATTTGCATTTTTACCAAATTCAAAATATGGACGTTCTCCGGAAAGGGCATGCCTTCCCTATAAAATTAAAAACCCGTACTCCTAATTAGGGCATTAAACTTGTTTGGCATAGTCAGTATAGCACATTTCAAGATAAAAATCAATAGTTTATCAACAGAAAAATCTAAGCATAGCGCACTAAACAAAGTCCCGCTTCGCCGCATAAGTTTCATGTGCTCGGTGAGACTATTAAATCAAGATAATAGAAAGGGCGTGACTTCACGCCACGCCTGATTCTTTCTTGCCAACGACCTAACTAAATCTCCTGTGGGAACTACAGCTGTTTTCATCACTCGCCCCAAGATGTATTACGATATTTTTTACGGAAACGACCCGCGGACACGGCGGGGCGCCCTTTCCAAATTATTCTGCCGCAAAATAGAGGGCGAAGGAATAGACCGAATACTCTTCTCCGTGCGGGGGAACGTTGACGCTCGTCTCACGGATATAGGCGATACAACTGCCCCCGAACCCGCCGAGCGCCTCGGATTCGTGCTCGGTGGGGGTGAAGGTTTCGTCATAGGTATAGACGCCGAGATCGAACGCATCGTCGAGGCAATAGGTCTTTTCCGCCGTCTTCAAAAAGGTCATCCCGTTCATGCGTTCGACCGACGCGCGCACAAAGCCGCCGTGTTCCGCATCGTCCCGATCCGCATCGGAGGGATGGGCCGAGAACCATGCGAGCCGCTCCCGCACCTCTGCGATGCCCTCCTCATAATAACTGCCATGCAGACCTTGGTTTTCCTCAAAATGATACAAAACGTCGAAAATCGTAAAGTCCGCCTCGTACCATACCCCGTCGAAGGCATACTTCCGGCAAGTGCCGCTTGCACATTCTTCATTGCCGAAGCGCAGTTCTACCAACGTCTCCCCTTTCTTGTTCTCATAGGTATAAGTTCCGGAATAGTTCGTTCCGTCGATGGAATGGAAGGTAAACGAGCCGTTCTCCGCGAAAGAAATCCTGACCGAATCCCACTCGAGCGTTTTCTTGTGGTGGATCTCGTCGAATGCGGGGCAATAGGTGCCGCCCCCCTTTACCATGCAAGAGACGAACTCCCACTTGACGGTGTACGGCTCAACCGCACAGCCCGACAATAACAATCCCAAGGCGCAAACAAGCGCCGCCAACCATGCTGAACGTTTTTTCATGTCCATTCTCCTATTGCTTTCTACTGTTACAACGACGGAGCGGGGGGCTCTGTCCCGCTTCCCTCTGAATTTCTTCATATTTTTCCGACTTGTCCCATAAAATAGAGCAAATGCTCGAATTTCTGCCGCCGCGGCTGAAGGAAGCCGTCAGACATGTCAATCTGAACAAGCTCTATGAGCTGCGTCTGCGCGCAGACAAGCCGCTGCGGGCGAACCTCGGCGGTGAATTTTTCTTTCTCGGCGCGCATGGAGTGTGCTCCGAGCGGGAGGCGATCCTGCCGACGGCCGGAGAGATAGAAGAGACGCTCTTTGCCGCGAGCGAGTATTCGGTCTATGCGGTCGAAAACCAGATCCGCCGTGGATTTCTCACGGGCAGGGAGGGGGAGCGCATCGGGATCGCGGGCTCCTATGTGTACGAGGGGAAGGAGGTGCTCTCGGTGCGCGCCGTGTCCTCGCTCTGCATCCGCGTGCCGCATGAGATCGTCGGCTGCGCAGAGGAGATCTACCGGCGCTGCCTCGGGGACGGGATGCGTTCGATCCTGCTCATGGCGCCGCCCGGGGAGGGCAAGACGACGATCCTGCGCGACCTTTCCCGCCTCGTGTGCGCGCGCAGGAAGCTCAACGTGCTCGTCAGCGACGAGCGGGGCGAACTGTCGGCGGGGGAACTCGGCGAGACGAGCGACTGCATCAAATTTGCGGATAAGCTGACGGCGTTTACGGCGGGGGTACGCGCGATGCGGCCGGAGCTCATCGTCACGGACGAGTTGCTGCCCGAGGACTATCCCGCCGTGCGGCGGGCCCTGGAGGGCGGGATCTGCGTGTTCGCCTCCGCCCATCTGACGAGGTTCGAAGACGTGCCCCAGCGGCTCTTTTCCCGCTATGTGCGGCTCGACGGACTGGGCCGGATCGGTAAGATCTGGGACGCGGAGGGCGGAGATGTGGCTTAAGTTTCTGGTCGGCGGACTTCTGGTCGCGTTCTGCACCTATCTCGGCTACCTTGCCGCCGAAAAATACCGCAAGCGGAGGAGCTTCTTCTCGCAGTTTTCGGCTTTCAACGGCGCTTATCTGAACGAACTGTCCTACGCGCGCAAGCCGCTGCCTGATTTCATCGCCGCGGGGGATTACAGCGGAGAGTTCAAAAAGACGCTCGAGCGCTTTTCCGCCACCCAAAAGGCGGAAGCGGATTACGCCTTTCTGACGCCCGCGGAGCGCGAGGAGGTGCGGGAATATTTTTCCATGCTCGGCAGGGGAGATTCCCGCGCACAGCTCGGATTTTTCCGCGGACGGGAGAAGGGACTTGCCGAAAAACGGGAAGTGAGCGCCAAAGAGGCAAAGGAGCGGGGGGAGCTCTGCCTCAAATTGGGATTGCTCTGCGGGCTCGCCGCCGTCATTCTCATCATCTGATCATGGATATCTCGATTATTTTCAAACTTGCCGCGATCGGCATCCTCATCACCGTCGTCTGCCAGGTGCTCAAAAAGTCCGATCGGGACGACATTGCGACCGTCGTCTCGATCGTCGGGCTCGTCATTGCGCTCACGATCGCCGTCACGATGATCGGCGATCTGTTTTCCACGATCCGTACGATCTTCAGCCTGTAGCCATGGAAATCTTTCAGCTCATCGGCATCGCTCTGATCACGGCGGTCGCCACGCTCATTCTCAAGGGGACGAAGCCCGAACTCGCAGTTGCCGTCACGGTCGCGGGGAGCATCATCCTGCTTCTCACGGCGTTTGAGACGCTCCGGGGCAGTATCTCCATCTTCGGCGAGATCGCCTCGGCGACGGGGATCGACGCCTCGCTCGTCAAGATCCTGCTGAAGATGATCGGGATCGGCTATCTCGTGGAATTCAGCGCGGGGATCCTGAGCGATTTCGGGCAAAATTCGCTTGCGGACAAGCTCGTGTTCTGCGGGAAGATCCTCATTCTCGTGCTGGCCGTACCCATTCTCGAGAGCGTGCTCTCGCTCATCGTGCGGCTTTTAGGGCTCATCAAATGAAACAGGCTATGACAAGAAACCGGGGGAGAACGGCCGCGGCGCTCCTTGCGCTCTGTGTACTGCTCGCGTTTGCGGGCTTCTGCAGTCTGCCCCGCGAGACGGCCCGCGCCGAGCACAGCGCGGAGGACGAGGCGCTCGAGGAGTTCGAGCGCAATATCGACGACCTCATCGGCGCGCTCGATACCGAGGAGTTGCAGAACTATCTCGATGGGCTTGCCGCCTTCCGCGGGATCTCCCTCAAGGAGAAGCTCAAGAGCGTGATCACGGGCGATTTTGCGTTGGACTATACTTCTCTCGCGGAAGCGGTCGTACATCTCGTCTGGGAGGAGATGGATCTGTTTTTGCCCGCCTTTGCGGTCATTTTGGCAGTTTCACTGCTCTGCGGCGTACTGAACTCTGCGAAAAATGGCTTTTTGCATAGTACTATGTCAGACATAATAAACTTCATCGGGTACATTTCCGTGGGCGCGGTGGCACTCTCCTGCCTCATTTCCGCCCTGACGGCGGGGTTCGATACCGTGGAGCAGATGCGTTACCAGATGGAGCTCGTCTACCCGCTTTTACTCACGCTGATGGCGGCGAGCGGAGGATCCGTCTCGGCGAGCATCTACCGGCCCGCCGTGGCGTTCATGAGCGGAGGGATCGCGGAGCTGTTCGTCTCGGTGGTGCTGCCGGTGGCGGTCGTCGTCATCGTGCTCGCCTTTGTCGGGAATCTCTCGGACGGCGTACGCACCGAGAAGTTGGGGGACTTTTTCAAGAGCGCCACAAAGTGGATCCTCGGGCTCACGCTCGGGCTGTTCAGCCTCTTTCTCACGGTGCAGGGGATCGCTTCGGCGCAGTACGACGGGTTGTCGCTGCGTGCGATCAAGTATGTGATCTCCGGTTCGGTGCCCGTCGTGGGCGGATTCCTTTCGGGCGGCGTGGACCTCGTCGTCGCGGGGAGCGCGCTCATCAAGAACGCGCTCGGCGCCTTTGCCGTCTTTCTGCTCTTCGGCACGCTTTTGAGGCCGCTCCTGCTCTTCGGCGCGCTGCAGCTCTTTTTGCGGCTTTCCGCCGCCGTCTCGGAGCCCGCCGCGGGGAAGATCTCCGCTTTTCTCGCGCGGCTTGCGGGGGATACGGGCTACTTCATCGCGGGCATTCTCTGCGTTGCGTTCCTGTACTTCCTCACGTTGCTGCTCATCGTCTGCTCCTCGGGGGTGATCTTCTGATGAAGGCATATATTCTCACGCTTGCCGGCGCCGTGCTCCTCTCGGCGGTGCTCTCGATCCTCGTCTCCGACGGGAAGATGGGCAAGTTTATCAAGGG
>CANROI010000123.1 GCA_947632165.1 uncultured Clostridia bacterium | reverse complement strand
TGGTGAATTATACTATCAAGTGCAACAGGTGAGATAAAAAAAGTAGTTCAAACGGAAGTCTGTGTTATAATAGAGCTGCGAAACAAAACCATAACACAAGGAGATCCGAATGAACTACCACCATCTTACCATAGAAGAGCGCGCCTGTCTACGAAAATACTATAATGAAGGGCTAAGTTTTCGGAAAATTGCAAAATTATTAGGGCGAAGCCCGAGTACGATCTCCCGGGAGATCGGCAGGAATTTTACGCACCGATATGAGTATAACACCTATTACCCTCATACGGCACAGAAGAAATATCTGTTTCGCAGGTCGTTCTGCCACAGGGGAATGTTTTGGAAAAAGGAAGTCACGGACTATATCACGGAGAAGTTATCTCTGACATGGTCTCCCGAACAAATCTCAAAGACGCCGTGTGGGCTGAAGATGCCTTCCTTTAAGACGATCTACCGTTGGTTATACGAGGGATATGTAGCCAAAGGAGACGTAAAGAAACTGCGACGGAAGGGAAAGACGAGGAAACGGCTTGGGAATGGCGGAAGGTTTACAACGGGGAAGAGCATACGGAAACGGGATAAGAGCGTATATACGCGGAAAGAGTTCGGGCATTGGGAAGCGGATACGGTGGTGAGCGGACGAGGAAAGAGCAAAGCTTGCTTTGCGACGCTTGCGGAGAGAAAAACGAGATATTACATCGCCGTTAAAATTCCAAACCGTGACGGGGAGACAATGGCGAAAGCTGTGATAGCAGCTCTCTCCAAGTTTCCCTCGGAGGCGGTAAAGACCATAACCTGTGACAGAGGAAGCGAGTTTTCCCATTGGAGAGAGATAGAAGAGACATTGCATTGCTCTGTCTATTTCGCCGACCCTTATTGTGCATGGCAAAAGGGAACGAATGAAAACCTGAACGGTTTACTCCGCGAGTTCTATCCCAAAGGGCGTAATCTTTCCCATGTAAGCGACAAAACTCTAAAAAAGAATCTGGCGCTTCTCAACGCCAGACCCAGAAAAATACTTCTCTTCCAAACTCCTCAACTTCTCTTTGACCAAAGTCTCAAATACTGTTGCACTTAGTTTGACAATTCACTTATTTATCTGCAGCAATAAAACAAGGCGACCCTTCGACACGCGCGTTCCGCGCGGCTCACCATGACATATTTGGAATGCCCTAATGCTTCCAAAATTACGGCGCGTTGGAAAACCACGCTTTTCCATAAGCGCCCCCAATTTGCGCGACACTTCGCGCTTACTGTTCGACAAGGCGAACGAGAGGGTCACGCAAATTAAAGCGCAAAAGCACTTTTCATCACGGCGATTGCTTACGAAGCGCGCGGCAAGCCGCAAGCGAGCAAGCAATCGCGTGAATTTGAGCAAAAAATTTCGTGAATCTTATATCTTGCTATATCCGTACGAATTGACGACGGCGTCCACCTTGACGCCCGAGCGGCAGAGCGGGCATTCGTTGAACTTCCAGGAGGCGTATTCGGGGATGTCTTCAACGCCGAAGAGCTTGACGACGGGCACGTTATAGACCCAGAAATCGCCGCCGAAGATCGTTGCGGCGCCCGCCGGCATGCCGCCGTAGTAGCGGATCCCTTCGAGCGCGCTCGCGATCGTAAGGCCCGTCGTTGCCGTTGCGGTGAGCAGCAGCACCCGCTTGTCCTTGACGTAGGGGATGAGGTTGTCGCGCAGGATCATCTTGTCGTCGGTGATCTCTGGGGTGATGACGGCGATGTCCTGCCGCAGGTTGACGCCCCCGTGGGAGAGCTCGCCCGCAAGGAAGGCGCCGATCATCTTCGTCCGCTCGAGCGTGATGATGGTATCGATGGGCGTGCTCTGGAAATTTTCCGCAAACAGCTTTGCCACGGTGCGCGCCATGTTCATCTCCGATTTCGCCGCGGTCATATCGATGCAGTGGCTCACGTGGGAGTGCTTGGTCGCAAAGTGTCCCCGATAGATGCGGATCTTCACCGCGTCGTTTCTTCTCGCAGTCAGATAAACGGCTCTCGTTTCCATACGTTTTCCTCACGGTTTTTCTCTTATTTTAATACAATTATGTGGAATTGTAAAGATGGCGAACGAAAAAATTTCCGAAATTTTTCCGAAAAATTTTGCGCGGAGCGTTTAGAGTCGGCAATTTGACATTATATTAGGTATGGAAGCCCGAAGGATCGGGCTGAATTTCATGGAATGCGGTGTAAACGTGGATAAGAAAGAGAAAGAAGCGATCGAAACGCCCGAGGCCGAAGCGCCCGAAGCGGCGGAGGCATGCGAACCCGAACGGGAGCCGAGCGAGCTCGAACTTGCCCGTGCGGAGGCGGAGGATTTCAAGCGCAAATGGTACGCGGTGACCGCGGAGTATGAGAACTACCGCAAGCGCACCGCGGGCGAGAGCGCCCGCCGTTACCTCGAGGGCCGGGCAGACGTCGTAAAGGGGCTCTTCCCCATTGCGGATAATCTTGAGCGCGCCCTGTCGTCCTGTGCGGACGAGGGGACGCAGAAGGGGATCCGGATGGTCATGCAGAGCTTCGAGAGCCTCCTCAAAGAGGAGAAGATCGAGGTGATCGACCCCGTCGGCGGGGAATTTGACGCCCACACTGCGGAGGCGATCATGGCGGTCGACCCCGCCGAGGGCGAGACGAGCGGCACCGTGAAGCAAGTTTACCGCAAGGGTTACCGGCAGGGCGACAAGGTTCTGCGCTATGCCCAAGTGGTAGTCATAAAATAAGCAAATAACAAGGATAGGTGATTGATATGGCAAAAGTAATCGGAATTGATCTGGGAACAACGAACTCCTGTGTGGCGGTGATGGAGGGCGGCGAACCCGTCGTCATCCCCAATGCGGAGGGCTCGAGAACGACCCCCTCGGTCGTGGCCTTCCAGAAGGACGGCTCCCGTATCGTCGGGCAGGTGGCAAAGCGTCAGGCGGTCGCCAACCCCGATAAGACGGTCATCTCCATCAAGCGCAGGATGGGTTCGGACTATAAAGTGAAGATCGACGAAAAGTCCTACTCCCCGCAGGAGATCTCCGCGATGATCTTAAGCAAGCTCAAGGCGGACGCAGAGGCGTATCTCGGCAGCAAGGTGACGGACGCCGTCATCACCTGTCCCGCCTATTTCACGGACGCCCAGCGCCAGGCGACTAAGGACGCCGGCAAGATCGCGGGGCTCAATGTGCTGCGTATCATCAACGAGCCCACGGCGGCTGCGCTCTCGTACGGGCTCGATAAGGAGAAGGAAAACTCCAAGGTCATGATCTACGACCTCGGCGGCGGCACCTTCGATGTCTCCATTCTCGAGATCTCGGACGGCGTGTTCGAAGTGCTCGCAACCAACGGCAACAACATGCTCGGCGGCGATGACTTCGATAAGCGCCTCATGGACTACATGGTCGAGGAGTTCAAAAAGAGCCACGGCGTGGATCTTTCCAAGGACAAGATGGCGATGCAGCGGCTCAAAGAGGCCGCGGAGAAGGCGAAGATCGAGCTTTCCGGCATGAATTCGACTTCCGTTTCCCTGCCCTTCATCTCGATGACGGAGGCGGGCCCCGCGCACCTCGAGCTCGAGATCACCCGCCAGAAGTTCGAAGCGCTCATCGCCGACCTCGTCGAAAAGACGGCGGAGCCCATGCGCCTCGCGATGAAGGACGCGGGTCTTTCCTACAGCGATATCAACAAGGTCATTCTCGTCGGCGGCTCGACGCGCGTGCCCGCCGTCGTCGAAAAGGTCAAGCAGATCACGGGCAAAGAGCCCTTCAAGGGGGTCAATCCCGATGAATGCGTCGCGGTCGGCGCGGCGATCCAGGGCGGCGTGCTGACGGGCGAAGTCAAGGACGTGCTCCTGCTCGACGTCATGCCCCTCTCCCTCGGCATCGAGACGCTCGGCGGCGTGTTCACCCGCCTCATCGATCGGAATACGACCATTCCCGTCAAGAAGTCGCAGGTGTTCTCTACGGCTGCCGACAACCAGACGAGCGTGGAGATCCACATTCTGCAGGGCGAGCGCGAGTTCTGCCGCGACAACAAGACGATGGGCAGATTCATGCTCACGGGCATTGCGCCCGCGCCCCGCGGCATTCCGCAGATCGAAGTCACCTTCGACGTCGACGCGAACGGCATCGTCCATGTCGAGGCGAAGGATCTCGGCACGGGCAAGAGCACTGATATCACGATCACTTCCTCGACGAATTTGTCCGAAGACGAGATCAACAAGGCGGTCAAGGACGCCGAGCAGTACGCCGAAGAGGACAAGAAGCGCAAGGCAAAGGTCGAGGCGAGAAATAAGCTCGACGGGCTGATCTTCTCGATCGAGCAGACCGTGAAGGAGAGCGGCGACAAGCTCTCCGACGACGACAAGGCGACGCTGAACGCCGCGGTCGAAGAGGCGAAGAAGGACCTCGAATCGGACGACGAAGAGAAGTTCAAATCGTCGTTCGAGGAACTCTCGAACAAGGTCCAGCCCATCTTCGCAAAGCTCTACCAGCAGGCGGCAGGCGCACAGGGCGGGCAGGGCGCTCCGAACGGCCCCTCGGACGACGAGGAGTTTCATCAATAAAAGTTCACAAATTTTTCCTTGCG
>CANROI010000122.1 GCA_947632165.1 uncultured Clostridia bacterium | reverse complement strand
GAGGCATTCTCATTATGTCATGGTGAGCCGCCGCAAAGCGGCGTGTCGCCCCGCGCGCGTTCTATTCTCTAAGCGCGGCACGAGCCCGAAGGGCGAAGTTATCATCGCCGCGGCATTAAGAGCCCTTCCCTGCCGTCATACCGAGGGCGTAGCCCGAGCGTATCCCCTTGTCCAACAACGACCAAGGGGATTCTCTCGCCCTTCGGGCTCGGAATGACGGAATACCACAGAGGCATTCTCATTATGTCATGGTGAGCCGCCGCAAAGCGGCGTGTCGAATCCATCGCCGCAGCATTAAGAGCCCTTCCCCCACCGTCATACCGACGACCAAGCGAAGCGCGGGAGGAGTGTATCCCCTCGTACGCAGTCCGCTTTGACCGATGGGATTCTCTCACCCCCTTCGGGGGTTCGGAATGACAGGGAAACCCATGGGGTCAACATCATTCGTTGCTCAAAGACATCAGCTTGCGCAGGCGGTGATTGAGGCAGCTCTTGGTGACGCCGAGCAGTTCTGCAAGTTCGGAGAGGGAGAGCTCCGGATGTCCGAGCCGTGCCTCCGCCGCCGCCTTAAGGGGCTCGGGCAGGGCCGCAAGCCGCCCCGAACGCTCCAACTTGCCGAGGGAGACGACCTGCGCCGCGCTCGCGATTGCGGCTTTATCGGCATTGCCCGCATAGCAGTTCTCGCGGCGGTTCTCGTTGTTGCGTTCCTCCCGCGCCGAAGAGACCGATTCGAGGGTCCTCAGCGCGCCCTCCGCGCCGACGATGCCCAAGAAGTCGGAGATCGCCTCGCGGCTCTTGAGGTAGACGACGTGCTTCTCCCCGCGCACAACGACATTGCTGATCAGCTGAACGCGCTCGAAATACTCCCGGAACAATTGTGCGCTGTCTTCGTCTTCGAACACAAATTCTAAATGATAGCCCGTCTTTTTCCCCTCCCGGGGCAGCGTGCAGCTCCCGCCGCTCAAAAAGGCGCCGCGGAGGTAGGCGATGTCCGTCTCCTCCCCCTCCCGGTAACCCGCAAAGATCGTATCGGCGACCTCCGGAGGCATTGGCTCCTCATAGGAAAAAGTGAGCTTGTCCCGTCCGTGTTTGGGGTCCCGGACGGCCTCTTTGAGCGTCATCTGTCTGCCGAAGAGCGTCTCGAAGATCGTCAGGAAATATCCCGCGACCTCCTCGTTTTCGCTCGTAAAGAAAATTTCGTGCAGGGCGGAGCCCTCGTTGGCGCGGATCAGAGACCCACCGCTCATTTCAAATGCGGCATGGAGCAAGGCGATTTGGCAATCCCGCTCTTTCGGGATCTTTCTGACCAGCTCCCGCTTGATCTCCTGCGTGAAATTCATATCTCCCCCTCCGCTCTATGGAATGCGGCGGATCTCCTCCCGGAGCAGAATGCCCGTCTTTGCCAGCACTTCCGCCCGGACAAGTTCGATGAGCCACGCGACGTCCGCCGAAGAGGCGCCCTCGCCGACGATAAAGTTGGCATGCGTCCCGGAGACCCGCGCGCCGCCGACGGACCTGCCCTTGAGCCCGCAGGCCTCGATGAGCCGCCCGGCGGAATCCCCCTCGGGGTTGACGAAGACGCAGCCCATGCTCCGCCCCTTGGGCAGATGCGCCCTCTTTTCGCGAAAATACGCCGTGCGGTCGGCGATCTCCGCGGGGGAAGCGCGCCGCCCGCGCAGATATGCCCCGACGACGGCAACGCCCCGCTGAAAGAGACTCGTCTTTTCTCCGAAGGCGCATTCCTTCGCCGAAAATGACCTGATTTTACCTTTTTCGATGCCGATGACGCACTCTGTGACGTCGGAAAAATGTCCTTCGCGAACGCCCGCGTTCATCGTGATGCCGCCCCCGACGGTCATAGGGATGCCCGTGAAAGGCTCGAATCCGCCGACGCCGTTCGCCCGCGCGGACCTGCACAGGCTTCCGCCCGTTGCGCCCGCGCCCGCAAAGACGCGCTCCCCCTCCCGGAGAAGGCCGTTCATGCCGAAGCGCACGACCACGCCTTCGAAGTAGCCGTCGGCGGGCAAGACGTTCGCGCCCGCGCCCAAAAAGCAGTACGGGACGCTCTCACGGTCGAGATAGCGGAGCAATTCCGCCGCGCTTACGGCGCTCCGGAGCGTCACCGCCAGCGCCGCGCGGCCGCCGCAGCCGATCGTGGTGTGGCGTGCAAAGGAAAAGTCTCTTTCCCACTCCAAACGGGGAAATTTGCCGAGCAAAAATTCCAAATCCCCGACCTCCTTCATTCTATCATAATTCGCGGGACAATTCAAATGCTTTTCAAATATTTTTCAAGATTTTTTCGCCCCGACTTTGCCGCATCGCGGATCGTCCCGAGCGCTTCGTCCGAGGCGAACACCTCCACCGTACTCTGCGGCAGCGGCGCGAAGGGATCGGGTGAATCGGGCGGGAACATGCCGATCGAAGAGAGCGCCTCCCGCGTGCGGTCGGAACCGAGCTCGTCGAGGAGGGCAAGGCAATCCTCCCGCTTGACGGCGGAGAGCACCGAGATATATTGGAACAGATCGCAGAACGCAGGCAGCGGGCGATATTCGACCGAAACGCCCCGCGCGCGGAAGCGGCACAGATCCCGCTGCGTGCCGAGCAGATACCGGTAGGTGCCGCCGAGAAAGGCGGAATAGGCGGACAGGGCGGGCAACACTTCCCCCTCGATGCCCGCGAGCGCCGCCGCGGCCTCGGGCAGATTGCTCCCGCCGCAGGAGATCGCGACGCTCCCCTCCTCTTCGAACCCGCCGAGGGAAAAGAGCGCATAGCCTCCCCTGCACCACGGATAGGCGAGGCGCTCCCCGCCCGTCTCGCCGCCCCGGAACCGTTCCGGAAGGGGCAGCGCGGTTTCGGCACAGACGGAGAGCCCCACGCCGAAGGAGAGCATATCGGGCGTCTCGCCTTTTTGAAAGGCGGCAAGCGCGCCCTCCCGCGTGAGCGAGGTGACGAGATAGTATACGCCCTCCCGCGACTTCTCCACCCGGCGGGCGGCGCTCTTGAGAAAGGCCGTGCGCGAGCCCTGCCCGCCCTCGAAGGTATCCACGTTCCAGACCCTTACGACGCGGGGCGGCTCCTCTTCGGGCGGCTGCGGACGGAAGGCGGCGGCGATCAGAATGACGGCGATGAGCGCAAAGGGGATCGCCCGTTTGAAAATCTCTCTGATCTTCATATAGCAGGGTATGCGGAAGGCGGCGGGGATTATGCCAAAGATGGGCGGAGCGACGGCCCCGAAAAAGATTAAGAGGACGTCTTTCGACGTCCTCTGCGCGTTTTTGCAAGACGGGCTTCCGTCATCGCAAAAACTCTATCTGGAAGCGGGTCGCCCCGCAACAGACAGCATGTGCAGGCGACTTTGTTTTATGCGCCTTATCTGCGCTTCTGAAAGCTGTCGCAACAGGTGCAATGCTCGCAATCGCAGGTATTGCCGACGTGAATGCGATCGAGCTCGCAATGCATGCCGTCCTGGTTGAAACGGCATTCGGTGACGCCGCAGGAGACGCCGCAGTTGATCTCATGTTCCATAGCCTACCTCCTCGTTCCCTATATTATGCGCAAAAGGCGAAAAAATATCAAAAGAGGATTGACAATTCTTCCCTCGTTTGTTACAATATAAAAAAGACAAGGAGCACAAGAAAATGAAAGTGATTCTGAAAGCGGACGTGAAGGGCAGCGGAAAAAAGGGAGATATCCTCGACGTATCCGACGGCTTCGCCAAAAATTTCCTTCTCAAAAAGGGGCTGGCGGAGATCGCCACTTCGAGCGGGATCAACGCGATCAACCAGAAGAAAACGGCGGACGAATTTCACAAGGCGGAGTTTGTGAAGGCGCAGAAAGAGACGGCGGAAAAGCTCAACGGCACCACCGTGACCGTCGCCATCCGCGCGGGCGAAAAGGGCAGGGTGTTCGGCTCGGTGACCACCGATAAGATCGCCTCCGCCCTCTCGGAGCTCGGCTTCGACATCGACAAAAAGCGCATCGTCACCAAGGAACCGCTGAAGAACGTCGGCGAATACGACGCCGAGGTGCGCTTCATCGAGGGCGTCTCAGCCAAGATCAAAGTCGTCGTCACCGCCCTCTGATCGCCCCGCCCTCATAATAATAAGCAAACCGAAAGGGAGGCAAAATTTGCCTCCCTTTTTTATATTTCCCGAAAAAACTCTGCCGCACGGCAAATGCCGCTCACCCCCGCCCGTCGAGCGGGAATTTTTCAATATTTTATGATTTTTGTCTGTATTATGTCACGCATAGTACTATGCAAAACGGTAATTTTCGCGTTTTACTCCTGCGTTTTTGCCTTCGCGCGGGCTTTTGCGCGCAATTCTCCGTCCAAAATGCGTTTGCGGATGCGCACGTTCAGCGGAGTGACTTCGAGCAATTCGTCGTCGCCGATGAACTCGAGTGCCTCTTCGAGGCTCATCTTTTTGGGCGTGATCAGGCGGAGTGCGTCGTCAGAGGAAGAGGAGCGCGTGTTGGTGAGGTGCTTCGTCTTGCAGACGTTTACGTTGATGTCCTCGTCCTTGGGAGAAAATCCGACGACCATCCCCTCGTAGACGGGCGTGCCCGCGCCGATAAAGAGCGTCCCCCTCCCCTGCGCGTTGAACA
>CANROI010000121.1 GCA_947632165.1 uncultured Clostridia bacterium | reverse complement strand
GGCATGGGCGGCGAATCCAAGACCCTCTTCGACGGGCTCACCGCGGGCGGGTTCGAATTCAACCCCACCCTCAAGGCCTTCTATGAGGATGACGCCAAATCGGGCAGCGGCCGTTCGGATAACCCCGCCCTCTCCGAGGGCAGCTCGGGCTCTCCCACGCTCGACATCGGCGAGACGCCCATGGCAAGCTATACCTCCGAAGTGAGGGACAGCTTCCGTCAGTACAACGACGCAGCGATCGTCGTCATCTCCCGTCTCGGCGGCGAGAGCTGGGACCTTCCCCGCAAGCAGAATGTCAACGCGGGTGGCATCGAGGGGCATCACTACCTCCAGCTCGACCAGAACGAGACCGATCTTCTGGACGAGGTCACCGCGCGCTTCGATAAGGTCATCGTCATGCTGAACACCCTCACGGCGTTCCAATGCGACTTTATCAAAGAGTACAACAACACCGCGACCGACAAGCGCATCGACGCCGTCCTCTGGATCGGCGGCCCCGGCATCTCGGGCGCGGAGGCGATCGGCTCCCTGCTCAACGGCGAAGCCAATCCCTCGGGCAGAACGACGGACATCTACGCCGCGGATTACACCAAGGATCCCACCTGGCAGAACTTCGGCGACAACTCCCAGACGACGGAAGACGGCTCGCCCAACACGGGCTTCCTCACTTCCGAGAATGCAGACAGCCTTCTTTCCGCAGCCTACAACATGATCTCTTATGAAGAGGGCATCTATCTCGGGTACCGCTACTACGAGACCCGTGCCTATGAAGAGACGCAGAAAGACGGCGCATCCGAGTGGTATGACGAAAACGTCATCTTCCCCTTCGGCTACGGGCTGAGCTACACCACCTTCACGCAGACGATCACCTCGATCACGGGCTCGCTCGACAGCAAAGGCACCGTCACCGTGAACGTCGAAGTCAGGAACACCGGCTCCGTCGCGGGCAAAGACGTCGTAGAGCTCTATGTCAACAAGCCCTACACGAGCGGCGGGATCGAAAAGGCATATGTCGAACTTGTCGACTTTGCAAAGACCGATCTCCTTCAGCCCGGCGCGAGCCAGACCATCTCCTTCAAGGTAGAGGCATACGATCTTGCGTCCTACGACTACAACGACGCCAACAAGAACGACTTCATGGGCTACGAGCTCGAGCAGGGCGACTATGTCTTCTTTGTCAGCTCCGACTCCCATGTCGCGGCAAACGCCTATGACTCCGAGGCCGTCACGCTCGCAGCCGACACCCGGTTCGAGACCGACCCCGTCACGGGCAACACCGTCGAAAACCGCTTCACGACCGACGACTATTTTGATCTTCAGTACCGTCTGAGCGACGTCTCCGTGCTCGGCCAGACGAGAAAGGGCATGTCCCGTACCGACTTCGAGCGCACCTTCCCGACCGCGCCCACGATCAAGGACCGCGTCGTGATGTTCGACGAAAAGGGCGGCACGGACGAAGAGAACGCGCTCAAGAGCTACGCGCACAACAATACCGAGATCGGAAAGGTCACCGAAATGCCCACGACGGGCAAGACGGGCAGCGAGATCGTACTGCATGACCTTGTCAAAGAGGACGGCACCGTCGACTTCAACGACAGCCGCTGGGAAGAGCTGCTCGATAAGCTCACCTTTGACGAAATGCTCAACCTCGTTCAGGACGGCGCCTTCAAGACCAACGGCATCGAGTCCATCGGCAAGAACCTCACCAACGAGAGCGACGGGCCCATCGGCTTCGTCAACTTCATCGCAGGCGCGACGAGCGAGATGTACGTCGGCTGCAACAACTTCGCGGTCGAGATCGTCATCGGTTCTACCTGGAACAAGGATCTCGCCTATCAGATGGGCCTCACCGTCGGCGAGAACGGCCTCTGGGGCGACGACAAGGGCGTCAACAACTCCCTGCCTTTCTCGGGCTGGTATGCTCCCGCAGTCAACCTGCACCGTTCTCCTTTCTCGGGAAGAAACTTCGAGTACTATTCCGAGGATCCCATCCTCTCCGGCAAGATGGCGGTCAACGTCATCAACGGCGCAAGAGAGAAGGGCGTCTATGCAGACCTCAAACACTTCGCCCTGAATGACCAGGAGACCAACCGTTCGGGCGTGTCTACCTATTGCACCGAGCAGGCATTCAGAGAGCTCTATCTCAAGCCCTTCGAACTTGCGGTCAAAGGACACGACAACGTCGATCTCGTCAAGACGGCGAAGGACCGCGGCGTGACCAAGTTCCTCGGCACCCTCGGCATCATGTCCTCCTTCAACCGGATCGGCACCAGATGGACGGGCGGTGACTACCGCCTCTGCACCGAGGTGCTCAGGGGCGAATGGGGCTTCCAAGGACTTGTCATCTGCGACTACAAGACCTCCGCTTACATGGATTCCCGTCAGATGCTCTATGCGGGCAACGACCTCATCCTCACCTCGACGGGCAACATGATGTGGACGGACGCGAAGGCAGACAGCGCACAGGATGTTGCGATCCTGCGTCAATCCTCCAAGAACATCCTCTATACCGTTGCGAACAGCAACTCGATCCAGATCAAGATCATCGGGTATCAGACGGAGTGGTGGATCACGCTCACGATCGTGCTCGACTGCGTCATTCCCGTGCTGCTCGCGATCTGGGGCTTCTTCGCGATCAGAAAGTATCGCAAGGGCAAGAAGCAGGGCTAAATTGTCCTACGGAACAACAAAATACCATTGTTTGGGATCGGCTGCGAGTTTTTCGCAGTCGATTCCCATACGGTGGGGGAATTGTAAACTTCCGCGCGCAATCATGCGCCGAATCCTTGCTTTTCGCGGCAAGATGAGATATAATAAATAAGATGTAAAAAAAGGAGGAGCGCCCCGTGAAGAGAGTGGCAGTCACGATCGTCATCGTCGTCTCGCTGCTGCTGGCCATGCCCGCAGCCCTTCTTTGCGTGGGCTTTTGCCTGCCTCCCCAATATTCCGCAACGTATTATGCCGTTCTGCCCAAGATGCTCGAACGGCTCCGCTCCGCCGAGGGGAAGAAGATCGTCGTCATCGGGAACAGCGCCGTGGCGTTCGGGCTCGACCCCGACCTCATGCACGGCGAATTTCCCGAATACACCGTCTGCCCGTTCGGGCTGTACGGCGCGATCGGCACCAAGGCCATGATCGACCTTGCAAAGGATAACATCTCCGAGGGGGATATCGTCATTCTCGCTCCCGAGCAGATGAGCCAGTCCATGTCTCTCTATTTCAACAGCGAATATCTCTGGAATGCCGCCGACGGCGACTTTTCCCTCCTCACCGGGCTCGAAAACGGAGGGGAGATGGTCGCGGGCTTCCCCGCCTATGTCGGCAGGAAATTCGGTTACTATATCAACGGCAACGCGCCCGTGCCCACGGACGTCTATGCCGCCGCCTCGTTCGACGATCACTGCAAGATGATCTTCGAGAGGCCCTACAACAAACTTCCGCTCGGCTATGATGCAAGCCGCATCTCCTATGCGGACGGGACGCTCTCGCCCGATTTTGCGGAATATGTCAACGAATTCCACCGGTTTATAAAAAAGCAGGGTGCGACCCTGCTCTTCGGCTTTGCACCCGTCAACCTCTCTGGCATCGAGACGGGCACCTCCGAGGCGGACATCGAGCGCTTCTATGATCATGCGGACAGCCTGCTCGACTGCGAGCTCCTCGGCGATCCGCGCGGCTATGTCTTCGAAAGCGATTGGTTCTATGATTCCAACGTCCATGTCAATTCCGCGGGCTCGGTCCTCTATACCGACCGTCTCGTCCGCGACCTCAAGGCATATCTTTTGGACGATTCGCCCGTCTCCATCGAGATCCCGCAAAAGCCGCAGGCGCCCGACGACGAGCCCTCCGGCGAAGACGGCGAAGATGCGGCCCTCTTCGAATATGAGGAGAGCGGCACGGGCTGGAACATCACCGCGCTCTCCGAAGAGGGGAGGGGCCGCGCCGTGATCACGATCCCCGATTTTTATCGGGGCAAGCGGGTGCTCTCCTTCTCCGCCTCCGTCTTCCGGAATGATACGGCGCTCGAGGAACTTCATCTCGGGAAATATATCTTCGGCATAGAGGACGGCTCCTTCGGGGGATGCGCCGGTCTGAAGCGACTCTACGTCCATCCGGACCGTCAGCCGTCCGAATGCAGCGTGTATTTTGCTCTGCTCGAAGGGGCGCCCGCCTGCAGGGTGTATGTCCCCGCCGATCTGCTCACTGCCTATGCAAACGATTATTTCTGGTCGCGCTACGGCGCCTATCTGGAGGGATACCGATGAAAAAACTCTCTTCCCTCCTTGCGCTTCTGTTTTCCCTCTGCTTTCTGTTCTCCGCTTGCGCACCCGACCCCGCAGGGGAGACCGCGCAGTGCAACGTCGTGCTCGCTCTGAGCTCCGCCTATGACTGCGCAGATAATATCAAGACCGTTCCCCGCGGCAGCGACGTCTCTTTCACGCTCCGCGTGCACAACGGCTACCGCTTCCGCGGCGCCTCTTACTCCGACTACGATGCCGAGGTCAGGGAGCTGGACGGCGGCGAGAGCGAGGTCCGGCTTCTCCTCAATGCCGTGCGCTATTCCTCCTATGTCGAGATCGGGCTCGACGAGGTAAAGAGAAGCTATACGGTCGCGCTCGCGCCCTCCGGATTTTTCCGCTGCGATACGCCGCAGCTGACCGTCGAAGAGGGCGGAGACG
>CANROI010000120.1 GCA_947632165.1 uncultured Clostridia bacterium | reverse complement strand
AAAGTGCATATTCCGATCGAGCTCGCCTCACTGGTCCCGCGCAGCATCGCCAAACGTCATGGCGTCGTTCCCGTCGCGCTCAACCGCGACGAGCTTACGCTCGCCATGTCCGACCCGCTCAACTTTGTGGCGCTCGAAGAAGTCCGTACCGCCACAAGGAAGCGCGTCCTGCCGAAGATCGCGACGGCGACAGCGGTGGATAAGGCGATCTCCACGCTCTACGGCAACGAAGGCGTGGCACGCGCCATCGACGAAATGCGCTTTGCGGGCACGGTCCGCGAAGCTGCGGCAACGGTGCCGCCCCGCGCCGAAGAGACGTCGGAAGAGGTGCAGTCCGCGCCCACCGTCCGTCTCGTCAACTCCATTCTCGAGCGCGCCTCTCTGGAGCGCGCCAGCGACGTCCATCTCGAGCCCCGTGCAAACGAGATGGTCGTCCGCATGCGTATCGACGGCAAATTGCGCACCGTGCTCACCGTGCCGGATGAACTGAAGCGCACCGTCATCTCCCGTTTGAAGATCATGGGCGGCATGGATATTTCCGAATCCCGCCTTCCACAGGACGGCCGTTGCAACGTCACGATCAAGGGGCATAACATCGACTTGCGTATGTCCACGATCCCCACGCTCTACGGCGAAAAGTTCGTCGTCCGTCTGCTTGATAAATCCACACAGCTTCTCGATGCTTCGGCGATCGGCCTCGAGGGCGAGAATCTCGAGAAATACAACAAGCTGCTCTCCTATGCGCACGGCATGGTGCTCATCGTCGGGCCTACCGGCTCCGGTAAATCCTCCACGATGTACACGATGATCCGCTCGCTCAACACGGAAGAGGTCAACCTCGTCACGCTCGAGGATCCTGTCGAATACGACATCGACGGCGTCAACCAGATCCAGATCAACGAAAAGGTCGGCATGACGTTCGCAGAGGGTCTCCGCGCCATCCTCCGTCAGGACCCCGATATCATCGCAATCGGCGAGATCCGCGACGGCGAGACGGCAGAGATCGCCATCCGTTCGGCGATCACGGGCCATCTGGTGCTCTCCACGGTGCACACGAACGACGCGATTTCGGCGATCGACCGCCTGATCGATATCGGTGTAGAGCCCTATCTGATCGCAGATGCGCTCAACGGCGTGATCTCGCAGCGCCTTGTGCGCAAGATCTGCCCGCGCTGCAAGACGAGCTACCGCCCGACCGAAGAGGAACTTACCCGCCTTGGGTACAATATGGAAGACGCGCGCGTCAAAGACCTCATGTTCTACCGCGGCAAGGGCTGCCCGAATTGCTATCACACGGGATATGTCGGCAGAACTGCCGTCTTTGAGATCCTTCTGCTCGACAAGGCGTTCAAGCTCGCGATCACAGAGGGGCACCACAAGACGGAGCTCGAAGATTACGTAAAGGCGGGCACTTTCATCTCTTTGGCAGAGGGCGGCCGCAGGCTCATAGAGCAGGGCGTCACATCCGCAGACGAAGTGCTCGGCGTGCTGAATACTTCGGTTGAATAGGAGGAAACGCTATGCCGATGGAACTCACGAAAATTGTTTCGGCGGCGCGGGATCTGCGCGCGTCCGATATTCACCTCGTGCGCGGTCTGCCCGTGCGCCTCAGGATCGATGGGGTGCTGAAAAACTTCGGTTCGCCGCTCTCGGCAGAGGACTGCGAGGCGTACGCACGGGAGATGGCGGGCGAGAAGTATTCGGAGATCGCCCAGATCGGCGAGCTCGACCTTGCCATCACGTTTGCGGAGACCATCCGTTGCCGTATCAACATATTCCGGCAGCAGGGCGCGGTCTCTGCGGCGATCCGTATCCTTGCGGAGAAGATCCCCGAACTCGGTTCGTTGGGGCTTCCGCCGATGGTGCAGACGCTCCCGGCGCTCAACCGCGGCATCGTGCTCGTGACGGGCGAGACGGGTTCCGGTAAATCCACGACGCTCGCCGCCTTGCTCGACCGCATCAACCATACTTATGACTGCCATATCATCACGCTCGAGGATCCCATCGAGTACATCTATAAGCCGGACCGTTGCGTCATCAACCAGCGCGAGATCGGCAAGGATACGGAGAGCTACGCAAGCGGCCTCAGGGCGAACCTGCACACGATCGAGACCGCACTGACTGCAGCGGAGACGGGTCACCTCGTGTTCGCGACGTTGCACACGAACTCCGCACCCGATTCGATCGACCGTATCGTGGACGTGTTCCCCGAAATGCGGCAGAAGCAGATCCGCATGCAGCTCTCGACGACGTTGATGGCAGTGCTTTCGCAGCAGCTCCTTCCCCGCAAGACGGGCGGGCGCGTTGCGGCCTGTGAGCTGATGATGGTCACGCCCGCGATCAGGAACCTCATCCGCGAGGGCAAGACGCCGCAGATCGCAAGCTCGATGGCAACTTCGGCGGCAGAGGGGTCCATCACGATGGACAATTCCCTCATTGCGCTGTACCGCAGCCACATCATCACGGCAGAGACGGCCAAAAACGCAGCGCATGATGCGGAATTTGTGAAAAAGAACGTGCTCTGAGGCAAATAGCCCCCGGGCATGCAGGCAAAACCGTGCAAACCGTTACTTTGTAATAGAGGAACAGTATGAAGACATTTAAGTATCGGGCGATCGCGGAAGACGGCACATCCGTCAGCGGGGTGATCGAGGCTTACGACGAATTTGAGGCAATGGCGCAGATCCGCCGCAGCTACGTCGTCGTGGAAGACATCAAACCCGTCCGCAATCAACGCCGCATCAACATCGACATCAACGAACCGCTTTGGGTGAGCAACAAGACGCTGTCTTTGACGGCCAACCAGTTCTACATCATGCTCAAGGCGGGGCTTTCGATGTCGCGCACCGTAGAACTGATTGCCGACCAATGCGACGACAGGCTGATGAAGCGCTATCTGCGCGCCACGGCAGAGGACGTCACGGCGGGCTATTCGCTTGCGAACAGCCTTGAAAAGAACGGCAAGAAGATCCCCGCAGTGTTCATCGAGACCGTCCGCGCGGGCGAGGAATCCGGTACCCTCGAGCAATCCTTCCAGAGCCTCGAGACGTACTATTCCCGCGTCGAAAAGACCCAGAAAAAGGTCAAATCCGCGCTCACTTATCCTACGATCGTGCTTTTGCTCGCGATTGTCGTCATCGGCATCGTCATGGTTGTGCTCGTGCCGAGGATGACGGAGACATTGCAGGGCTTCGGCACGGATCTCCCTCTTCCCACTAAGATCCTGATCGCCATCTCCGATTTCTTCAAGAATTGGTGGTATGTGGTGGTCATCGCGATCGTGGCGATCATCCTCGCGATCTACCTCTACGGCAGAACGGAAAACGGCAAGATGCTGTATTCGAAGATCCGGATCAAGCTACCGGTCATCGGCAAGATCACCCGCTTCAACGCGGCGGCGCAGACGGCGAACACGCTCGCAACGCTGCTTGCGGCGGGCATCCCCGTCACCCGTGCGCTCGATATCGTCAGCCGCGTGGTGGATTGTCGCTGCGTCGGCAAAGAACTCAACGAGGCGATCGTCAAACTCGAAGGCGGCATGAGCCTCGGCGAGGCGCTCAAAGAGTCGAAGTACCTTCCCGCAATGCTCATCGAAATGATCACGGTGGGGGAATCCTCCGGTATGCTCGAGGATACGCTCCGCACGATCGGCGTCTACTACGATTCGGAGGCGACTGCCGCATCCGACAAGGCGCTCTCCTTGATCGAGCCGATGATCACGATCATTCTCGGTCTTGTGGTCGGCTTTATCGTCATTGCGATCTACGTCCCGATCTTCTCGATGTCCACAGGCGTCGCCGGCAGTTATTGATAAAATGTCGTGCTGAGCGTCGAAGCAGTATAAAATTGTCATGCTGAGCGTGTCGAAGCATCGCCGCAGCATTGCCCAATGTCATGCCCAATGCTAAGGCGACCCTTCAACTACGTTCAGGGTGACAAATTAGAACGGCTTCGCCGCAACAATACAATAATGTCATGCTGAGCGTGTCGAAGCATCGCCGCAGCATTATCCGAAGCCAAGGCGATTGCCCAATGCTAAGGCGACCCTTCAACTACGGCTAACGCCTCCGTTACTCGCCTACGGCTCGTGCCGCGCTTAGAGAATTAGAACTTCGCGCGGGGCAGGGTGACAAATTAGAACGGCATCGCCGTAACACTACACTACAATAATGTCATGCTGAGCGTGTCGAAGCATCGCCGCAGCATTATCCGAAGCCAAGGCGATTGCCCAATGCCAAGGCGACCCTTCAACTTCGGCTAACGCCTCCGTTACTCGCCTACGGCTCGTGCCGCGCTTAGAGAATTAGAACTTCGCGCGGGGCAGGGTGACAAAATGGAACGGCATCGCCGTAACACTACAATAATGTCATGCTGAGCGTCAAGCATCACGGTAGCATTACCCAATGCCAAGGCGACCCTTCAACTACGTTCAGGGTGACATAATGGAACGGCATCGCCGTAACACTACAATAATGTCATGCTGAGCGTGTCGAAGCATCGCCGCAGCATTCCGCAATACAGAATAACATGACATACTACGTCTACATGATGACCGACGACGAGAACGATGTTCTTTACACAGGCATGACGAATGACATTCACCGCCGTGCCCATGAGCACCGTGAGGAACTCGTAGACGGGTTTACCAAAAGATATCATTTGCACAAGCTGGTAATGTACGAATC
>CANROI010000119.1 GCA_947632165.1 uncultured Clostridia bacterium | reverse complement strand
CGTCGTATTCGCACGGCATGCGGCAAAAAATCTGCATGATGGGGTCGCTCATGCACATGCCCAAGCTCTGGATCTTAGACGAGCCCATGACGGGGTTGGATCCGCGCACCATGCGCGCGGTGCAGGAGTTCATGCACCGGTATGTGGCGCTCGGCAAGACCATCATCTTCTCCTCGCACGCGCTGAATACCGTTGCCAAACTCTGCGACCGGGTGGTGCTCATCCGCAAGGGCCAGCAGGTGAAGGAATTGAACGTGAAGAAGATCTACGAACGCAACCCCGAATTTGATTTTGAGGAGTACTTCCTGCGCCATGAACAAGCCTGAAACGAACGGATACGAATTTTTGGCGCCGCGTCCCAAAAAGCTCGGCGGCGTGAACGGCACGGCCGTGCGCTCTCTCCTTCGCAAGGAGGGGCAAGAGCGCAGGTCCGCCTTCCGCGCGGGCCGGCTCGACGTCGTGGGGTTCCTCTTGAACCTCGTGCTCGTCGGGGCGATCGCCGCGCTCTTCATCGTCTTCTTCGGACGGTTCACCGAGATCTACGTGAGCGTGAAGCTCAACGGAAGAACGGACCTTCTCGCGCGGGCCAACGAGCTGTTGACCATTCTCTATACCGCCGTAACGGTGGGGATGGTGATCGGCGGGGTGGGGCGGATCGGACGGGAGCTCTTCGCTTCGGACGACATGAAGATCTTCTCCGCCCTTCCCATCAACCCGAAAACGCTCTTCGCGGCCAAGCTCGTGAGCCTGTATCGCAGCCAGTTTCTCATCGCGCTTATCGCGGTGTTCACGGTGAACTTTACCTTCTCGCTGAAGGTGCAAGTCTCGGCGGTCTTTTGGGTGTTTTCGCTCGTCATCTGCTTTTTGCTTCCGCTCATCACCATCGCGATCTCGGCGCTGCTCGTAACGCCCTATCAAGCGCTGAAAAAGTTTTTGCGGGATAAGTTCGTGCTCTTGTTCCTCGCGGTGACGGCGCTGCTCGGGGTGAGCTTTTGGCTGTACTCCATCATCCTCGGCGGCGTGCAGCAGCTCCTTCTCGGCGACTCCATCCGCTACTTCTTCAACGAATCGGTGATGACAACGATCGCAAGGGCCTGCGACTGTCTCTACCCCGCCCGTTGGTTTGCCAACATCATGACGGGGAGCGAACAGGTGTTGAGCTGGGTTTGGCTGCTTTTAACCATTGCCGTCTGTCTCGTCCTCTCGATGTTCATCATCAAGGGGATCTTGCGGCGGGCGTTGCAGGCGCGCAACGAGAGCGCCTCGCAGACGGTGTTCCGGAGCGCGGAACTGAGCCCGCAGGGGAAGAAACTCCCCGCACTCCTCAAAAAGGAGTTCCTGCTCATTTTCCGCACCCCCTCTTACATGTTCTCGTATTTCTCGGTGGCGTTCGTGATGCCTCTCATGGTGTACTTCTGCATGGATACGGGCGCGTCGCTCGTCGAAAACCTCGTGGGCATCGACAGCAGGCTCGAGCTTGCATTGTTCCTTACGCTGCTCTTCGGAGCATTGACCAATATGTTCTGCGCCACGAACATCAGCCGCGACGGGGAGATGTTCTACAGCGTGAAGGGGATGCCCGTGCGGTGCGAAACGGTGTTTTTGTCGAAAGTCCTTCTCTGCCTCATCGTGACGGCGATCTCGCAGGTCGCCTCCGCGGCGGTGCTCTTCGGAACGGGCAACTTGGGGCTCTTCGACGCGCTCTTCGTGGCGGTCATAGGGCTTCTGTTCGGGTTCGTGAACATCGCGGTCGCCACGAGGTACGACTTCAACCATGCCAAGTTCTCCACGGAGGACGACGGGGAGATCAAGGAATCCTCGGGCACCGTTTCCACGGTGGTCGTCATGGGGATCGTGCTCTCCTTCCTCGTGGGGGGCGCGGTGCTCGTGGTAAAACTTCTGTCCCGCCTCAACCAATGGGAAGCGGGGTATCTCACATACCTTCTTGCGGGCGCCGCGGGGATCGTCGCGGCGGTGCTGGCGGGAGCGTATCTTCTCTACCGTCTGAAAGAGCGGTACTATGAATTTTCGGGAGGCGGGATCTGATGAGAAAGACATTGATCGCCCTGATGTTGGTTTTGCCCATGGTGTTTATGCTGGTGGTGTTTTCGTCGGTGAACCTCGTCAGCCTCGGTGTGAACATTTCGGTGAGCGGCATTACCATCCGCGCCGAAGGGGAAACGGACGGCACGCTGTTCGTGAACATGGCGGATAAAATAACGCACGTCGTCACGGCGGAGGTGAGCCCGGCGAGCGCCACGGAGAAGGGGTATACCCTCTCTTCGAGCGATCCCTCGGTCGCCGACGTGGACAAGAGCGGCACTCTCATCCCCAAAAAAGAGGGCACGGCCAAGATCGTCGCCACGAGCAACGATAAGTCGTTCACCGATACCATGTCCGTGGTAGTCGTCTCATCAAAGCCGTACGACGTAAGGTTTGCCCTCGCAAGCGGGGAACAGGAGATCCCGCTTGCCGAAACGGAAAACGGCTACGAAGGCGTTCTCCCTTCCGGGGAGTATTCTTACCAAGTATCCGTCTCGCCCACGGGCTTTAACGAATATTCTCTCGAAAAAGGCGGCAGCTCTTCGGCGGAGCAGTATGCTTCCATCGAAAAGGGCGCAAAGACCTTGTCTCTGCCCTTCACGGGGACTGCGAACTTTACCCTCACCGTGCCGGACGGGGTCGACGGGCCCATCAAAAAGACCGTTTCGCTCACCGTGCAAAAGCCCTCCAAAACGGAGGGCGGAAAGACGGCGGAGGCGGTCGCCCTCGTCAACGGCCACGGCGCGTATCCGCAAGAGGGGAGCACGCTGGCGAGCTTGGAGGAAGGGGAGAGCTCCCTCTCCCTCGCCTACGGCACGACGTCCGCACAGATCGCCGTGGAATGCTCGGGCGGCGAGCCGACGTTTCTCGCGCAGGACCATAAGGAGATGCTCTTGGGGCAGACGGTGACCCCGCTCGGCGAGGGACGGTTCATCCTCGACTTTACCTTCGACGCGGAAAAGATCGAAGGGGCGGAGATCAAGACGATCTCGGGATCGCTGCTTGCGGGCGGGAGGAATATCCCCTTCAGCTTCTCCTTTACCGAGTTCGACTTTTACATCGCTTCCGATCTCACCGTGAAGGAGCTTGCAAGCGGCGGGCTCGGCGCCACCCTTCTCACAGGCTCGCCCGCGCCCTTCTACGCCGTGACCTCGGGCGGGGCGAAGGACGTCACCTTCGAATGGACCTTCAAGGGACCCGCGGAGTACCTCAAGGCGGAGGGCGCCTCGGCGACCGTCACCGCCAAGCAGAGCGGCGAGTTCGTGCTCTCCGTCGCCGCCGCTTACAACGGCAAGACCGCGGAAAAGAAGGAGATCGCCCTTCGCGTCATCGACAAGATCGGCGCGGTGCAGATCGCAAACGATGTGAATGCGGACCTCGCCGCAAACTATACCGTCGCGGGCATGGTATACGCCGATGACATGAAAACCGTCGAAAACAGCTTCCCCCTCCGCGTGTTCTCGGGCTCCGACAAGGGCATTGCGATCGCGGGCGACGAGGTGCAGTATTCCGTCTCGGACGAAAGCGTCGCCGAAGTCCGCACCGGGAACGGCACGCCCGTGCTCATCCCCAAGGGAACGGGCAAGGTCACCGTGACCGCCGCGTGGGTGGGCAACGACGACTTCGATCCCGACGTCCTCGCGCGCCTCACCGTGAACGTGGTGAAGGGCGCGGTGGAAGTGAAAAACGCCCCCGAGCTCGTAAAGGCGACGGACGACGGCCTGCCCGTGGTGCTCGCATGCGACATCAAACTCGGCACCGACGCCGCGGGAAAGCCCTACGACAACGCGCGGCTTTTGCAAGATCTCCGCGCCCACCGCATGAAGTCTACCTACAACGTCGAATGGTATAAGTTCGCCTCGGGCGCCAAGGAAGCGGACGCGTATCTTTCGTACGTCATGGAGTTCCGAAACGACGTTTACGGCAACGGACACTCCGTCGACGCGGACAATTACACGCACAACGTGGACGGCACGGGAAAACCTTTTCTCGACCTCTACAAGGGCCCGCTCTATTTCGTGAAGTACAACCAAGCGGCGAGCGTGGCGGGGCAGGATAACTGTGCCTTTCTCGTTCGCACCGACGGGGTGAAACTGTACGGCGTGAATTTGCTCGGCTGCTCGGACGAGTCTCTCCTTTCCGAAAGCGGACAGTATGAGCTCACCAACCTCAACCTCACGGGCACGACCCTCGAAGTGAACGCCTCGTGCGAGATCCTCAACTGCCGCGTGCGAAACGGGCGGAACGTGGTGCGCGTTTACGGCGGGAACCGGGAGGGGAACAAGTACTTCATAGACAGCCTCTCCGAGAACACAGCCGGCGTGGACAGGGAACGCATCACGGTGAAACTGGACGGCTGCATCTTCTCGCAAGGCAGAGAGTTCATCTTGAAGATCGGCGCGAACCGTGCGCTGCGGGCGACCGCGCGGAGCGGGGAGCCCGGGCCGCAGCTGCTCGACGAGAGCGGACGGCCTTACGCCGAACAGGGGACCTCTAACCGATACGCGGGCGTATCTTACGAGACCGATTCGTATTTCTACAAACATTACGTCATGACCGACGTGACCCTCAAGAACTCGGTGGTGGAAACGAGCGGGCTGTTCACCGTGGGGATCGAGAGCAACTTCGCGGGCGAGTACCTCTATGAAAACGCCAATCCCGACCCTTCGGACCACTACTATGCCGCGACGCCCGAATGGCGGCACTCGGGCGGGACCTCCTTTGCGAGCGTTCTCCGTCTCGAAGGGGACG
>CANROI010000118.1 GCA_947632165.1 uncultured Clostridia bacterium | reverse complement strand
GGTTGTCGTCCGTGCGGTAGTAGCCTTCATAGACGTTGCCGTAGCGGTCGGTATAGACGATCTCGCCGTAGAACCCGATGGTAAGGGAGGACCAATCGCTCTTCTTGTAGGTGCCCTCGACGTCGCTGTTGCGGATGCGGTACTCGAAGTAATTCTCGCTGACCGTCTGCTCGATGAACAGCGCAAATTCGAAGTTGTTGGCGCCGTTGGCGTCGGTAAACACATAGGTGAAGGGATCTTCGCCGATCTCGGGCGCTTCGCGGTAGGTGCCGCTGCCGATGAGCTCGCTGCGCTCGTTGTAGAGCGTCGCCGTGCCGTGGCCGTCGAGATACATATAGCTGCCCGGGCGCTCGCCCGCATCCCAGAGCGCATATGCGCCGAAGCGCAGAAGCCGCTGTTCGAGCCTGCCGCTCGTGTTCAGGTCGAACACGAAGGAGATTGCCTCGCCGTCCACCTCGGTGGTGAACACGATGACCTGCCCGTTCGCGTTCTCGACATAGCCGTGATCGGTGATGTTGGTCCGGTCGAATTCGACGCGTGCCATCAGCCCGTAGTACTTGTTGCCCTCGGCGTCGGTATACTCCGCGTCGTGGGTGCGGTAGCCGTCGCCGTGCATGCTGCCGCCGCCCACAACGGAGTAGGTGCCCTCCAAGGCGTCGCTCTTGATGTCGTAGATGGGGAAGATGTCGTGCCAGGTCGTCTCATATTCGCCGAGCAAGACGGTATAGGGCAGTTTTGCGTTCGTGCCGCGCTCGGTGATGAGGTATTCGCGGAAGGTCTCGCTGTAGCTCTCCGTCCGCACATAGGTCGCTTCGCGGAGGTCGAGGTTGAGGCCGCTCTCGAAGTCGTAGATGGTCGCCGTGCCGGGCGTCTGCGCGCCCGAAGCGTCGGTCAGGATATCGCCGCCGAGCACGATGAAGGAGGTATAGCCGTTGTAGTCGGGGCCGAAGGTCTGGAAGTAGACGTCCTCCGAATCGAAGAAGTAGTACAGGCCCGCTTCGGACGAGACCTCCATGACGGAGCCGGACGTCTGGGAACTTGCCTTGAGATAGTAGACTTCGTTGCCGCTGTCGCTCGTGAACACGATGATATTTGCGAGCATTTCGAAGGTGCCTTGGATCTCCTCCCCTCCGCGGCGATAGACGGCGCGGTTGCTGTAGCCGTCCGCCGTGAAGTTCTCGCAGTCGTATGCCATGTTCTCGATGCGGGTGTAGAAGGAGCCGACGCCGCCGTTCTCGCTCGGCACCTTCTTGAAGCGGAACTCGCCGTAGCAATCGAGATAGGAATTCAACGCCGATTCGTAGCCCTCGCCGCCGAAGTAGTCGAGGATGTCCGCCGCCTGCTCCGTGAGACGGAAGGTAAATTCGTCCGTCGTGCCCTCGACGGGCGTCACTTCGCCCCAGCCGAGGAAGGAGTAGGTGTTATCGGCCATGGGCGTCGCAAGATAGGCGGTGAGGTTGCCGTTCTCGTCCTCGCGGATGAGAAGGCGCGCCATGAACCCGTTTGCGAGCGACTCGTTGTAGTAGTTGTAGTCGAGGATGTCCTCCGCGGCGATCTGTACGAAGTCTTCCCAGCCGTCCGCGCGGATGTAGTAGAGCGTTTCGGTCGCCGAGATCTCGAAGGAATAGTACTCGATATAGCCGAGCTTGAAGGTATAGCGGACTTCCTTGTTCTTGTAGTACGCCTTGCCGATGTTGGGATTAACGTAGAGATCGTCGGTGATGTAGACGTTGTCGATGGGATCCCCGGTGTCATGGAACGCTTTGCCGTCCTCGATTTTGAAGTTGAGCTTACTGCCCGTCTCGGAATCGGTGAAGAGGTAGCCGCCCTTGCCGTTTTCTGCGACGGAACCCATATAGTAGCAGGCATAGATTGTGACGACCTCGCCCGTGGAGAGGCTGCCCTCGTCGTAATCGACCCAGACCATGGAGTTCTCGCCCTCCATGACGAAGATGAAGCCGTTCCAGGCGGTGCCGTCTACGATGAACTCGCCCTCGAAGGGATAGTAGCCGCCGATTGTAGCGTCCTTTGCGATCGTTCCGAAGAGATCGGCGGAGAAGTTGCCGTTGCGGTCCTCCTGAATGCCGTAATAGAGATAGTCGTCCGTGCCGTAGTCAAAGCGGACGAGGAAGCCCGTGGACGCGTTCTGGCCGTCGGTGGTGAGCCACCACTCGAGGAGCTGTTCATAGGTGCCGGGCTGCCCGAAGTACTCGCCCGAGCCGAAGCCGTCGAGGCGGAGTTCGTCGGTGTAACCGTCGCCGCGCTCGTTCAAAACGAGGTAGCCGTAGAAGTCGCTGCGTTCGAACAGGCCCTTGATCTCGAAGTCGCCGACCGCGGGCGGGTTCCCCTCGGCAAGCCGGAATGCGAACGCCTCTTCGAGCGTGTAGTCCGTGACCCAGGTGCTCGCCTCGAAGAAGTCGCCCTTCTCTTCATAGGAGCCCTGCGCCTCGAGGATCGGCACGTTGGTATAGAAGTCGACATAGTCGGGATGTTCGGGATCGAAATAGTAGGAGAGCCCGCCCAAACCGTCGAGATAGATGACGGGATAGCCGCTCGCGGTCGCATAATAGCCCGCAAGCTCCGGATCCTGTTCGCGGAAGAGAAGATTGCCCTCTTCATCGTTTTCGAAGCGGAAGCAGCAGATCTCTTTCCCCGTATTGTCGTAAAACACATAGAAGTTGTGCTCGGTGTTGTATTCGAAATAGCCCTCATAGGAAGTCCCCTTGCTGTCCTTATAGGTCGCCGCGCCGTGATGTCCCACGGTGAAGGACGCCCCATTGCCGCTGAAGGACTCGTAGGTCTTGGATTCGAGCGTCTCCTTGTAATAATAGAAGAACTCGCCCGAGATCTTGCCGTAGAGGAGCTCGCCCGAAGCTCCGTCGGGAACGGTAAACACGCCGGTTGCCGCATCGTAGGAGCCCTTGCGCTCCTCATTGCCGCGGCGGACATAGACGACGCCCGGTTCACGCGCAGGGCAGAAGAGGAAGTCGCCGCCGCCGAGGGCGTCCGTGAGCCCCTTCTCCCAGACCGCATAGAGCGAAGCGTTCTCGTTGGCAAGCGTGCCTTCGCCCGCATAGTAGTCGACCCCACCGTTCTCGCTCTTGGACCAACCGATGAAGCGGTAGCCCTTGATCGCGAACGCGCAGTCCGGAACCTCCTCTTCGATCCCGAAGAGGAAGCGGGTATCCTCCATCGTGCCCTCCGCATAGGCGTCTGCGGGCGCGTCCGCGGGGAGATTCGCAAAGTAATGGACGACGTAAGACGAGCGGTCATAGTAGCAGCGGAGGATGTTGACGCTCGCGGTCGCCGTCAGCGTGAAGCTGGTGCGGGAGCCCGTCGCGCTGTCGTTGCGGCGGAATCCCGTGATCGTGAGATTCTCGGCGGTGACCGTTTCGTCGATGTAGGCGCGCCCCTCCTTCTGATACTCGGGAGAGACGGTATAATTCTGCTGATCAAGATCCTGCAGGAAGTATTGGGTCGTGTAGCCGACCGTGTACCGCGCCGTCAGCGTGAGCGAGCCGCGGGGCATCGTGAGGCTCCGCGAGAGCTCCATGTCGCCGTTGAACCAGCTGCCGAACTCGACGCCCGCATAGCGGGAATCGACAGTGGGCGCGATGTCCTTCACCGCGTCGTAAACGTTGTCGCCCGCCTTCAGATAGACCGTATCCGAAGTGAGCGTGCCGAAATCGCCCGCATTCAGGGTAAGCGTCTGCCGCTCCGCCCAATTTGCGTAGTAGGTCGTGTCCTTTTCGGGAACCTTGACCGTGCCCGTGAGGAAGGTATCGGGATCTTCCCGCGTGAACCAACCGCCGAAGATGAACCCGTCCTTTTCCGATTCCGGAAGGGTAAAGTCCTCACCCTTTTTGAGCGTGACCGACTGCACTGCCGTGCCGCCGTCCGTCTCGAAGGAGAGCGTTACCGTATCGCCGCAAGCCGCGGCAAAGACCGCAATGCCCAGCGTGAGCACGGCGATCAGCAAGAACAACAAACCTCTTTTCATCGTCCTCATTATGTTACTCCTTATGGTAAGTTTTATTCGCGTTTTTAATAGTATAACACAAATACGATCGGCTTGTAAACCGTTCGTCGGTGAAATTATTTTCACATTGCGAGCGGGATCAGAAGAAGCCTTCGACGAACTGCTCCGCGTCGAAGCGCTCGAGATCGTCGATCTGCTCCCCCACGCCCGCAAAGACGACGGGGATCTTGAGCTCCCCGCAGAGGGAGAACACGAAACCGCCCTTTGCCGTGCCGTCGAGCTTGGTCAAAACGATCCCGTCGAGGGAGACCGCCTCGTGGAACACCCGCGCCTGGTTGACGGCGTTCTGGCCCGTCGTCGCGTCGAGGACGAGGAACTTGAGGAACTTCGCCTCGGGGAACTCCCGCGAGACGACGCGGTCCATCTTGGAAAGCTCCTTCATGAGATTATCCTTGACGTGCAGCCGCCCCGCCGTATCGACGAGCAGGACGTCCGTGCCTCGCGCCTTCGCCGAAGAGACGGCGTCGAATACGACCGCGGAGGGATCGCTCCCCTCCTCATGCTTGACGATGCGCACCTTGGCGCGGTCCGCCCAGACGTTCAGCTGGTCGATTGCCGCCGCGCGGAAGGTATCCGCCGCCGCGACCGTGACCGATTTCTTCTGCCGGACGAACCAATTCGCGACCTTGCCGATCGTCGTCGTCTTGCCTACGCCGTTCACTCCCACGAACATGATCACGCAGGGGTACGAAAATTCGGGCACGGGCGCCTCGTTGAGGCAGTCCTCGAGGATATCTTTGAGGAGATCGGTGACGAACTGCTCGTCTTTGAGCTTACTGCCGATCGCCTCCTCTTT
>CANROI010000117.1 GCA_947632165.1 uncultured Clostridia bacterium | reverse complement strand
CACCGTTTCGAGCTCGGCGCGGCCGTCGAACCGCTCTTCGAGGGGCAACGCGAGGATTCTTTCCCGGTATGCGATCGTTTTCTTGCCGGCCGTGAAGTACTTGACAAAAGAAAAGACGGCGAGCCCCAACCCCGTGAGGGTGAGCGAAACCGCAGCGATGAGGGCGGGGACATTCAATCCCGCCGCGCCGAAGGCCGCGATCCACGCAAAGAGCGCCGCCGCAAGCATAAAAACCGCGAAGATGTAGAGAAATTTGATAACAGTGTCCTTCATAAGCCCGAACCCTGTGCAAATTACGTCTCTTTTTTTGCGGACGTTCCGGAGGGCGCCTTTTTCCAACCGACCGACTCGACGGCGAACAGGCTCAGCCGTTTGGGGACGGAGAGAAGCGCAAAGCCGAAAGTGCACAGAAAGGCGAGCACGCCGAAGCAGTTGCAGGCCATATCCCAGATGAGGTCGGAGAGGGCGGCGCCGTTGGGGTCGTTGAGAATGTACGTCCCGTTCGGCAGATATTGGAACACCTTCTGCCAGATGGGGCTGAGCGAAGGGATGATCTGCGCCACGAGGAACTCCAAAAGCTCCCAAAGGCAGCCGAGCATGAGCGTAAAGCCGACCGCAAAGAGCAAAGTAAAGATGATCTTGCGCATGCCGTCCGGCATGCCGCGCAGGAAGAACTCCGCAAGCGAACAGCCGAGCGCCGTAAAGAGGAACGCGAACAGCGCGTGCAGGATCTTGTCCCAGCTGTCGAGCACGGAATAGAGCCCGAACACCGTTCCGACGGCGAGCGCGGCAAAGGCGAAGAGGGGGAGGCTCAGCTCCAAAAAGAGCGGAAGGCGCACCCGCAAGAGCTTTTCCGCGACGAAAACCGCCGAGATCGCGACGAAGCAGAGGAGCGTATACCAGAGCCGGCGGAACACCTCGGAGTCCTTCATCGAGCCGTTTGCGAACGCCACGGCATTGAGGGTGATCCCCACGAGGAGCGCGAGCACCAGCGCGCACCAGACGGACAGCGAGATCAGATTTCTCTTTTGTGTGAGAAAACGCATAGGTTTTTCTTGTTCGGGCATGACAGCCCTCCTCATGAATCTATAGTTCTATTTTAACGGAAAAAGAGGGGCTCGTCAAGATTATTTTGCTCAAAAAAAGCAGACGAAAAGAGAATTTCGGGTAAAGTTGTTTACATTTTGCGAAAAATAGAGTAAAATAGGGTCATGCGGCCGGGGTGCCGGCGCGCTTTTGAGACAAGAGGAGAAACATGGGTTTCATTGCCCGTCTGAAACAATTTTTCGCCCGCGGAAAGCGGCGTGAACCGCGGCTCGGCATCGCGTTCGGCAGCGGCGGCGCCAAGGGAATGGCGCATCTCGGCGCGCTCAGGGCGTTTGAAGAGGAGGGCATCCGCTTCTCGTTCGCGGCGGGGACCTCCATCGGCTCCATCGTGGGGGCGCTCTATGCAAAGGGGTACACCTCCGCCGACATGGTGCAGGTGATCGAAAATCTCAACCGCAGGGAGTTTTCCCGCAATCTGCGCCCGTATGCCGATCTCTCCTTCGGGGAGCGCTTTCTCGAGCCCTATCTCGAAGGCGATTTCTCCACGCTGAAGATCCCCTTTGCGGCATGGGCGACGGACGGCGAAACCAATGAAGGGAAGCTGCTCGACGAAGGGAAGCTCGCGCGGGCGCTCATGGCGTCCTCGGCGATCCCGCCCTTCTTCCGCAGCGTCGAAATCGGGGGAAAGCGCTACTTCGACGGCGCGTTTACGAACGCCATTCCCGCGGACGTCTGCCGCGATTTGGGCGCGGAATTCGTCGTGGGGATCGACCTCGGGGCGTATGCGCCCACGGAGGAGGAACGGGGGAGAGTCTCCCGTCTGTTCGGAACGGTGATATCGAAGATCACGCCCGTCCGCACGCTGCCCGACAGCCGGACGCGCGGATACGAGCATGCGGATTTCATGCTGCGGCCCGATCTGAGGGGGTTCCATGCGACGGACATCTCCCGCGAGGCGATGAACCGCATGTATGAGATCGGCTATGAGGAGGCGCGGGGCAATATGGACAAGCTGAAAGCGGCGCTCGCGGCGAAAAAGAGATGAAAAGGCTCTCGCCCGCACGCAGAAAACTCATCCGCACGGCGGTCCTGTGCGCGGTGTCCCTCCTCGTCATGGCGGCGCTTGCGCTCCTGTTCTGGCTGGTGCCGCCCGAGCGGCTCCTGCCCGCGGCGGCGGTCCCCGAACGCAACGAGGGGGAGCTCCGTCTCCACTTCCTCGATGTGGGGCAGGGCGATTGCACGATCGTCGAATTTCCGGAGGGGGATATTCTGGTCGTGGACGCGGGTGACGGCACATTTGCCGTTCGGAACAGGATCGCGCAATACATAAGGGGGCTCTCTCCCGCTTCGGTCACGATGCTTCTGACCCATGCGGACATCGATCATTACGGCGGCTTCGGGCGCCTGATCGAGGTATTCGGCACGGAGAAGTTCTATCTTCCCATGATCGGCTCCGCGGTAGGAGAATATCAGAGCCTGTTGAAGAAGATCGGGGAGGCCGGCTGCGAGACGGAGGTCCTCTCCCGCTACGGCGTCATAGAGCGCCCGTCGGGCGCCTATCTCGTCTGCCTTTCTCCCTATTCGCTGGACGAGACGGACGAAAACGAGGCCTCGGCAGTGCTCTATTTGGAATATTGCGGCGTGCACGCCGTGCTCTGCGGGGATATCCCCGCCTCGCGCGAGCGGAAGCTGGCCGGCGAATATGCGCTCGACGGCACGCTCTTCGACCGCGGCGCATACACCGTCCGTCTCGAAGGGACGCAGATCCTCAAGGTATCCCATCACGGATCGGATGCGGCGTCCTCGTCCGAATGGTTGGAGCTGCTCCGCCCGCAGACGGCGGTCATCTCCTGCGGACGGGGGAACGGTTACCGCCATCCCGCTTCCGGCGCGCTCGCGCGGCTGAAGGCGGCTTCGCCCGATGTTGGGATCTTCCGCACGGACGAGCGGGGCAATATCATGGTCACGATCACCCGAGAGGGAACTTATTCCGTTTCGGCGGACACGGAGTGAACAAATGAGACTTACAACGGCAGGAGAATCGCACGGAAAGGGGCTGTTCGCCATTTTGGAGGGCATCCCCGCGGGGCTCAGGCTCGATCCGGAGAGGATCGACGCCGCGCTTGCGCGCCGCCAGAGCGGCTACGGAAGGGGCGCAAGGCAGAGCATCGAGAAGGACAGGGTCGAACTGCTTTCGGGCGTGAGAGACCTCGTCACGCTCGGGAGCCCCATTGCGATCGCGGTCTGGAATCGCGACTATGAGAATTGGAAGGAGGTCCTCGCGCCCGAGGGGTGCGATGTCTCGGCGCGGCGGCTCACGAAAGTGCGTCCCGGGCATGCCGACCTTGCGGGAATGCTGAAGTTCGGCACGGATGATGCGCGGAACGTTTTAGAGCGCGCCTCCGCACGGGAGACCGCGGTGCGCGTTGCGGCGGGGGAGATCTGCCGCACCCTCCTCGAGGCGCTCGGCGTCCGCGCCACGGGCTATGTCCGCTCCGTCGGCAGCGTATGCGACGGGCGGGAGTACACTTTTGAACAGATCGCGGCAGGGCGGCTTTCCGAACTCTGCATGATGGACCGCGGAACGCAGGCACAGGCGATGGCGCTCATCGACGGTGCCAAGGCGGCGGGCGATTCCCTCGGCGGGGTGATCGAGCTCCGCGTCGCCGGGCTCAAAAACGGCTTCGGGAGCTGTATGACCTACCGCGAGAAGCTCGACGCCCGCCTTGCGGGGGCGCTCATGAGCGTGCAGGCGGTCAAGGGCGTGGAGTTCGGCCTCGGGTTCAAGGCGGCGGAACGTCCCGGCAGCGCCGTCCATGACGAAATTTCCGTGCGGGAGGGCACATATGTGCGTATGAGCAACCGTGCAGGCGGCATCGAAGGGGGAATGAGCAACGGCGGGGAATTGGTCGTCCGCGCCGCGATGAAGCCCATCCCGACCCTGACGCGCGGGCTCGGGACGGTCGATCTTGCTACGGGCTTGCCCGCGACTGCTGCCTTCGAGCGCAGCGACGTGTGCGCCGTTCCCGCCTGCGAGGCCGTCCTCGAGGCGGCGCTTCTGACCGAACTGTGCGCGGTCGTGCTCGAGCGCTTGGGCGGCGACCGGATGGACGAAATTGCGGAACGCTACGGGAGGCTTCCATGAGGACCTTCCGGATCAAATATAAGGAGAGCTCGGAGAGCCGGATCGTCTGCCTCAAAACGCTCTTCAAGACCCTTGCGGGCATGCGCGGGGAGCTGCTCCGGCGCGGCTGCCTGCTCTTTACCGATTCCAACGTGAACGCGCTCTATGGGGCGCAGTTCTCCGAGCAGCTTGCGGGCGTGCCCGTGCACGTCATGCCCGCGGGCGAAGAAAACAAGCGGGAGGACGTCCTCTTTTCCCTGCTCCGCGCGATGTCCGGGGCGGGTTTGATGCGCGGCTCGGCGCTCATCGCGTTCGGCGGCGGCGTCGTCTGCGACGTCGGCGGGCTTGCCGCGGGGCTCTATATGCGCGGTATCGACTGCATTCTGGCCCCCACGACCCTGCTCGCGCAGGTAGACGCCTCCGTGGGAGGCAAGACCGCGATCGATTTCGGCGGGATCAAGAACCTTGTGGGCGCCTTCCGGCAGCCCGCCCTCGTTTTCGCGGATCCCGTCTTTTTCAAGACGCTTCCCCCGCGCGAGCTGCGCTGCGGGTTGGGGGAGATCGTCAAGCACGGCGCGCTCGACGCGCCGCTCTTCGAGCGGCTTTGGCAGCAGCGCGGAGATCTGTTTGACCTTCGCTTTCTCGAACGGATCGTGCCCGAAAATATTACATTCAAGGCGTCCGTCGTCCGCCGCGATCCGTATGAGGAAAACCTGAGAAAATGCCTCAATCTCGGGCATACCAC
>CANROI010000116.1 GCA_947632165.1 uncultured Clostridia bacterium | reverse complement strand
CGCCCGCATTCGGGCGCTGCCTTGATTTTACAGCCGATTTATAGCCGATGATCGCCGGGTCAAAGGCGGTCCTTGGAAATCCAGAGCCCGAGCGCGGGGTTGGGGATGAAGAAGATCTCCTCGCCGTCCGGCATGATGTTCCAACCGAGCGCGAGCTTTTCGGGATCGTAGCGCTTTACCTCCTCGTCGTAGTCGGCATAGGCGAAGTTGACCCCTTCGATCTCCTCTTTTGAAATATTCTTCACGGCATAGGTGATCTTGAATCTTCCGTCTGACGAGCCGTGGATGAGGTGCGCCGCCGCGCTCAAATTCTCTTTGAGGTCTTGCTCGGCCCGATAGAGCTTTAACACCTTTTCTCTTCCGCAGTAACCGTACTTGCGGATGAGTTTATCCACGCCCTCGTCTTCGCCGAACTTTTCGATGCCAGGCGCGAGCACAAGGAGCTCCCCGCCGTCCGCGATCGCCATGCGCGTGCGGTAGACCGATTTATTCCCGAGCCAGGTGCTCTTGAACTCCTTGGGCGTGAGATAGACGACGCACTTTTTGATCGGACGGTCGAGGATATCCAAATTCTTTCTCTGCGAGAGGGAGATCGCCGCCTCGAGCGGCCTTCTGCCTTCGCCGATGAACAGCCCGTGCGTGCGGATGACCCCGCCGGGGGCGGTCGTCACGGTGAGCACCCACAGAATGGGCAGATCGCCCAAAAACTTGGTGATGCAGTAGTCGAACAGCTTGCGCGTGACGGTGTTGTCCCTCCCCATCATGCGCTCGAGCCCATAGAGCGCCCCGACCATGTGCGAAGCGTTGATGAACTTGCTCCCGCCGAGCCCCACGAGGATGTTTTTGGAGTGGTTGGACATGCCGACGACCTCGTGCGGCACGACCTGCCCGATCGAGAGGATGAGGTCGTACCCTTCGAAGAGGATCTTGTTGACTTCGCAGTCGATGGGCTCCGTCCAGGTCCCCTCCGAGATCTCCTCGAGAAACTCCTTCGGCACGGTGCCGACCTTGACGACGTCGGTGCGCCAGCGGTGTTCGAGAAAGGTTTCATAGGGGATATCGCCGAACATTTCGGCGCACTCCGCCTCGGTCATTCTGACGTGCGTGCCGAGCGCGGGCATGATATCCACCTGCGCGATCCCCTCGAGCGCATGGTAATAGACGTTCGTGATATAGCCCGCGTTGGAGTGGAACCGGGTAAAATCGGGCGGGACGAGGAGCACCTTTTTCAGCGTCCTCCCCTCGAGCGACTTCATGAGCGCCGCCCTGATCTCCCCGGGGGATAAACTGCCCTCCGGGGCACATGCTTCCAGATACATAGGATACCTCTTAAACTTGGTAGGTGGTCGAAGCGGTGTCGCCGCCCTTGCCCGTCCAATTCGTGTGGAAGAACTTCCCGCGAGGGGCGTCCTTGCGCTCGTAGGTGTGCGCGCCGAAGTAGTCGCGCTGCGCCTGCAGCAGGTTGGCGGGCAGATCCTCCGTCGTGTAGCCGTCGAAATATTCGAGGGCGGAGCTCATAGCGGGTACGGGGATCCCGCACAGGACTGCGACGGAAACGATCTTGCGCCAGCTCGAAACGCAGGCCTCGACGGTGCCCTTGAAATAGGGATCGAGCAGAAGATTTTCGAGCGCGGGGTTGTGCTCGTACGCCTCTTTGATCTTGCCGAGGAAGTTGGAGCGGATGATGCAGCCGCCCCGCCACATCAGGGCGATGCCGCCGTAGTTGAGGTTCCAGCCGTAGCTCTTTGCCGCCGCCCGCATGAGGGTGTAGCCCTGCGCATAGGAGACGATCTTGGCGCAGTAGAGCGCCCGCCGAAGATCTTCGAGGAAGGCCTTCTTGTCCCCCTCGAACGCGGGGATCTTCCGCGCGTACGCCTTGGCGGCGCCCACGCGCTCCTCTTTCATTGCGGAGAGGCATCTCGCATGCACCGCCTCGCAGATGAGGGTGAGCGGCACCCCTTCCTCGAGGGAGGAGATGCCCGTCCACTTGCCCGTGCCCTTCTGGCCGGCCGCGTCGAGGATCTTTTCGACGAGAGGGCTCCCGTCCTCGTCCTTTTTGGCGAGGATGTTGCCCGTGATCTCGATGAGATAGCTCTTGAGCTCGGTCTCGTTCCATTCCCGGAAGATCCCGCTCATCTCGTCCGCGGAGAGGCGGAGATAGTCGCGCATGAGCTGATAGCATTCCGAGATGAGCTGCATGTCGCCGTATTCGATGCCGTTGTGGACCATCTTGACGAAGTGGCCGGCGCCGTTTTCGCCCACCCATTCGCAGCAGGGACTGCCGTCCGCCTTGGCGCAGATGGATTGAAAGACGGGCTTGACCTCTTCCCAGGCGGAAGGAGAGCCGCCGGGCATGAGGGAGGGACCGTGGAGCGCCCCCTCTTCGCCGCCCGAGACGCCCATGCCGACATAGCGCAGACCCTTGCTCTCGAGCAGTGCGGTGCGGCGCATCGTGTCGGGAAAATGGGAGTTGCCGCCGTCGATGACGATGTCCCCCTCCTCGAGATAGGGAAGGAGCGCCTCGATGACCATGTCGACGGGCGCGCCCGCGCGGATCATCATCATGATCTTGCGGGGACGGGCGATGTTTTTCACAAGGTCCTCATAGGAGTAGGTCGCAATGACCTTCTCCCCCTTGTTCTGCTCCATAAAGTGTTCGGTCATCTCGGGCTCGCGGTTGTAGACCGCGACGGTGTATCCCTTGCCGAGCATGTTCTTAACGAGGTTGCTCCCCATGACGGCGAGCCCCACCATACCGATATCTGCCAACATTTCGTTTTTTCTCCTTATTTTGAATTTTATCTGCTTGTCCAGACGTCCTCCGCCTGCATGTTGCGGATCTCCTCCTCGCTCACGGGAAGGCCGTAGTCGTCTTGAAGGCCGGAGACGAACGCGGCGCAGCCGCAGCCGAAGGAGAGCTTCTCCTCCATGTTCCACCCCTTCACCGTGCCGTAGAGGAAGCCGCCCACGAAGGCGTCTCCCCCGCCGATCCGGTCTAAAACGGGCATCTCACGGGGCGGAAGAAGGGTGATCTTCCCCCGCTCGCAGGCGGCGGCACCGAAAGAATGCCGGTTGACCGAGACGACCTCCCGCATCGTGGAGACGAGCACCTCCGCATCGGGATACCCCTCATGGGTGCGGCGGAGCAGAAATTCCGTCCCCGCGATCCTGTCCTCTTCGCTTGCAAAAGTCCTTCCGAAGAAGGGCGCGGCGTGTTCCCGCTTTTCGAGCAGCACGTCGCCGCCGAAGAGGATGTCCGAGCGGGAGGCGATCTCGTCGAACACGCAAAGGAGCGTCTCCTCCTTCCCCTTCCAGAGGGAGGGGCGGTAGTTCGTGTCGAAGGAGACCTTCGTGCCGCAGTCCTTCGCCAATTTCACGAGCCCGAGGCAGAACCGCGCCGTCTCCTCGGAGAGGGAACAGACGAGCCCGCTCAAATGGAGGATCTCCGCGCCGTCCCGTTCAAAGAGGCGGCGAAGATCGAACTCCTCCGCCGAGAGCGCCCGCCCGAGCTCGCCCGAACGGTCGTTGCAGACGCGCGGCCCGCGCAGACCGAAGCCCTGCTCCGCGATGTTTAAGGGGTGCCTTTCCCCCCACGGACCGCCGTTCGGGACGGACGGCCCCTCGCACTCGATGCCGCGGCTGTGCATATCGCGGCGGATGAGCTCCGAGACGGGATCCCCCTCCTCGAAGCGCGAGAGCGCCTTCACTCTGAGCCCGAGCGAGGCGGGAACGGACAGCGTGTTGCTCTCCGCGCTCGTCGCCTGCAAAAAGAATTCGTCGCTCTCAAAGACGGGACGGAACCGGGTGGGAGTGATGCGGATGCCGAGGCTCGTGGGTGAGACAATGGCATATTTTCTCATGTTCTTATCTCTGCACGCGGGCGTTGCCTGCCCAGATGTCCCAGATCTGCTTTTCGTCCGCGGGGAGCCCGAAGTCGTCGAGCAAAGTCGTGACGAAGGCGCCGCTCGCCCAGGCAAATTGGGCGCATTTTTCCGCCTCCCAGCCCTGCGTGATCGCATAGAGCAGCCCGCCGACGAACCCGTCGCCGCCGCCGATGCGGTCGAGCACGGGGATGGAACGGGGCTCGATGACCGTCCATTTCTCCCCCGAGAGGACGATCGCCCCCCAGAGATGTTCGTTCGCCGAGACGACTTGCCGAAGGGTCGTGGCGAAGGTCGTCGCGTTCGGATAGCGCTTCTTCACGTTCTCGACCATGCCCTTGAAACTTTCGATCTTGCTCCCGATGTCCTTACCGCCCGCTTCGGGGCCCTCTACGCCGAGGCAGAGCTGGAAGTCCTCTTCGTTCCCGACGAGGATGTCCGCGACGGACGCGATCTCCGAGAAGATGGCCGAAAGCTCTTCCTCTCTCCCCTTCCAGAAGGAGGCGCGGTAGTTGAGGTCGAAGGAGATCTTCGTGCCGTATTTCTTCGCCGTGCGTGCCAATTCGAGGCAGAACTTGCCCGTATCGGGCGAGAGCGCGCAGATGAGCCCGCTCAAGTGAAGGATCTCCGCGCCCTCCTCCCCGAAGATGCGGGGAAGATCGAAATCGGCGACGTTGAGCGTTCTGCCGACCTCGCCCGCGCGGTCGTTGGCGACGCGGGGCGCGCGCAGGCCGTAGCCCGAATCGGCGATGTTGAACTGATGGCGGTAGCCCCAAGGGCTGCCCTGAGGGACTTCCTTGCCCTCGTAGTCGATGCCGCGGCGGCGAAGATCCCCCTTGATGAAGCGGGCGATGGGGCTGCCCTCCACGAAGGTCGTGAGCACTTTGACGGGGAGCCCGAGCCCTGCCGCGATGCTCAGAACGTTGGTCTCCGCGCTCGTCGCCTGCATGCGGAACATGTTGCTGATGGCAACGGGCTGACGGTCGGGCGGGGTGATGCGCACGCCCATGCTCGACGGCGCGATAATGGCATATTTTTTACTCATAATAACTCCTTATATACTCCTTGAATGCAGATGATTTGGTTCCCGAAAACACTCA